>SLSH01000165.1 GCA_007130555.1 Bacteroidales bacterium | reverse complement strand
TGGAAACAACTAAATCTACTTTGAAAAAAGGAGAAAATGTTGCATTAGTAGGTTTTGGATCTTTTGGTGTTACTAAAAGAGCTGCAAGAAAAGGCCGTAACCCACAAAACCCAAAGCAAGTAATTAACATTCCTGCAAAAAAAGTTGTAAAATTCAAAGCAGGAAGTGAATTAAAAAATTCAGTTAAGTAATTTTTATAAATCTTAACTTTAAAAGGGAGCAAATTTGCTCCCTTTTTTTATTTTTGTAATTCGAATTTTTATGAAATGAATAAAAAAGAACAAATAGAATATTTGTCAAAGTTTGTTACAAAAAACAGAATTAACAATTTTAACAAACTGATAAATTACAGAACCAAATATATAACTATTGTTCTTGAAGATATTTTCCAATCTCATAATGCAAGTGCAGCGATAAGATCTTGCGAATGCCTCGGAATTCAAGATGTACACATAATCGAAAATACAAATAAATATCAGGTAAATCCTGATGTAGTTCTTGGTGCATCAAAATGGCTAAGTTTAATTAAATATAATGAAAGAGAAAATAATACTATTACTGCAATAAATAAACTTAAAAAACAAAAATACAGGATTGTTGCAACAAGTCCTCATGAAAATAATATTAGTTTGCATGATTTAGACCTTAATAAAGGAAAAATAGCCCTTGTTTTTGGCTCCGAAATGCCGGGAATATCCGAAATAGTAAAAAAAAATGCGGATGAATTTATATATATACCAATGTGCGGATTTACCGAAAGCTTTAATATATCCGTTTCTGTCGCAATTTGCCTTTTCGAGTTGTCTAATAAATTACGAAAATCCGAAATTAATTGGCAACTTAGCAAATCTGAAAAACAAACATTATTTTTGGAATGGCTGAAACAAAGTGTGAAAAAATCAGATGAAATATTAAAAAGAATAGAAGGCTAATTCAATATAAATGGACATTAAAGAATCTAAAAATAAGAAAATTAATACTACAAGACATCCGTGGGAATTGGCTCGTAACGAAATTATTAAAATTTTTCTTAAAAAAATCACCGGAAATATTGAAGTATCAAATATTTCAATTATAGATATCGGGTGCGGAGATTTATTTGTTCTTGAAAAAATTTATGAGAATTTTAAATTTGACGAGTTTTTCGGAGTTGATATTGCATTAAGCAAAGAGGATATAAGAATAATCGAAAACGAAACTCAATATAAAAATATTAAAATTCTAAATAATTTAAATGATCTGACAATAAAAAAAGACAATATTTCAATTGTTTTGCTAAATGATGTAATTGAACATATAGAAGATGATAAAAACTTTCTCGCAGATTTGCAAAAATATAGTTTTATTAGCGAAAAAACTGTCTTTGTTATTACCGTTCCTGCATTTCAGTTTTTGTTTTGTTCACGCGATACTTTTTTAGAACATTATCGCAGATATACTAACTCTCAATTGGTTAATTTACTCGAAAATACAAACTATGGTATTACTGCAAAAGGATACTTTTTTTTCACATTATTACTTCCCCGATTGGTTAAAGTGATAAAAGAAAGAATGTTTTACAAAAACAAACAAATAATTGTTAATGATACGGAAGTAACAAATTGGAAAGGGAATAGAATTATTACATCATTAATAAAAAATATACTTATCTTTGATTTTTGTTTATTAAGGTTTTTTATGAGATTTAATATTAGAATACCCGGTCTTTCAACATTTGTAATATGCAAAAAATTTGTATAGTAATTCCTTGTTATAATGAGCAGCTCAGGTTGCCAATTAATAAATTTACCGAAAGTTATAATACTTCTAATTATTCTTTCTTATTTGTAAATGATGGTAGTAAAGATTTAACAATTGATGTGCTGAATGAATTTAAAAAAGGACGTGAAGACAGGGTGTTTATCCTGGACTGTAAAGAAAATAACGGGAAAAGTGAAGCAGTAAGATTAGGCGTTTTATCAGCGTTAAAACAAAATGACTTTTCAATTATAGGTTATTTGGATGCAGATTTAGCAACGCCATTAACTGAAGTTGAAAAAATTACAAAACATATAAACGAAAACATATATGTTTCATTCGGGTCCCGGATTAAAAGAATAGGAACAAATATAAAACGAAAATGGTACCGACATATATTAGGAAGAATTTTTGCAACAATTGCCAGTAAAATGCTAAAAGTCGGAGTTTATGACACTCAATGCGGAGCAAAATTCTTTCATAAAAATATTATCGAAAGTCTTTTCTCTGATAAATTCATATCAAAATGGATTTTTGATCTGGAAATTTTTTTCCGAATAATAAAATATAATGATATAAATAAAATAGCAAAAGAAATCCCTTTGGAAAACTGGGAAGATATCAGCGGGTCGAAAATTAAATTTATTCATTTAATTAAAATCCCTTTTGAAATTTTTAAATTGCGAAAATATTTAAAAAATTGATAATAAATTATTTATGAAACTTAAAAACACTCAGATCCTTTTACTATTAATTATTATTGTTTCTGCATTATTAAGAACTTATAATATTACGTCAATACCATTTACTCATGACGAATTTAGCGCACTATTCCGAACCGACTTTTCTGATTTTAACGAATTAATTGAACATGGAGTAAAAAGTGACGTTCATCCGGCAGGAATTCAAGTGTTTTTATATTATTATGTTAAAATTTTTGGTACTGCCGAATGGATAATTAAGCTCCCATTTATTATTGCCGGAATATTTTCGGTTTTATTAATTTTTCTGATAGGAAAAAAATGGTATAATGATACTGTAGGATTAGTTGCCGCATCTTTTTTGGCAAGTATTCAGTTTGCTGTAATATACAGCCAGATTGTAAGACCTTACATGAGCGGATTACTTTTTGCATTACTAATGGTTTATTTTTTGACTAATATTGTTTTAAATCCTCAACGAAGACTGTATTTAAATTTATTATTTTTTATTATATCGGCATCTTTATGTGCATATAATCATTATTTTAGCTTATTGTTTGCAGGAATTGTCGGTATTACCGGACTTTTTTTAGTGCAAAAAAAATACTTGATAAAATATATTCTGAGCGGTTTAATTATTGCTTTATTATATCTCCCTCATTTACAAATATTTACACACCAACTTAGTAAAGGAGGCGTGGAAACATGGTTAGGGAAACCGCAAAATGATTTTATAATAAATTATTTACAATATATTTTTCAGTTCTCAGTTTTCTCGTGGATACTGATTGCGGTAATATTTTTATTGGGATTTTATAAAATTAAAAATACCTGTTTTAGCCCGAAATTTTTTGCCGTTTCTTTAATATGGTTTATTCTGCCGTTTCTTATCGGGTTTTTCTATTCTATGCATGTTAACAGCGTTTTACAATATTCCGTCTTGATTTTTTCTTTCCCTTTTATATTATTTGTTTTATTCGGACATCTGCCCCGACAAAATAGACTTATTAATACTTTTTTGGTAATTATTATTCTGGGTACAAATTCTCTGATACTTATTTTGGAGAGAAAACATTATGATTTATTTTATAAATCTCCTTATGAACAAATTTTTATTGAACATAAAAATAAATCCGATGATAATGTAATATCAGTAATTAATACTCATCAAAAAATTGACCCGAATGAAAAAAATATCATTTACAAAAAAGACCAATGTACTCATTATAACATTACTGAATATTACATTGAAAAACATTCAATAGATTATAACAGTTTTATAGATTATAATTTATTTAAAAATGAAAGTGAATTTGTGAAGTTCATGGAACAAAATCATGAAAAATATGAATCTCTTTATTTTGGTTGTTTGTCGTGGAACAACCCCTTGATAATCCCTGTAATATTAGATTATTTCCCTAATATTTCATGGCAAAAAAATTATGTTGCAGGAACTTCATATTTGTTTTCTAAAAAAGAAAGTAATATTGAAACTGTTTCTGTTTTGGATTTTGAAACAGATAAAGAAAACTGGACACCGATAAACAAGGAAAATTTAACCGATACATTAAAGTTTTCGGGAAATTATTCTTATTATCAATTTACGGAATGGTCAATTACTTATGTTAATAACCTCGCTGACATTATTACAAGTAAAAATAACTTTATTGATATCTCTGTTAAAGTTTATCCTTTAAATGGTATTGAAAATATTTTATTGGTTTCTTCATTAGAAAAGCCTGAAGGAGATGTAATTGATTGGCGGGCAATATCTTTTGATACTTTTTTTGAGCAGAATACAAGTTATGGACAGTGGAGAAGCGTTCATCACTCTATAAAATTATCGGATATTTATTTAGGATATAATTATAATGATGTGATACTTAAAGTATATATCTGGAACAAAGAACAAAAAGGATTTTTAATTGATGACTTTTCAATAAAACTACGTCAGGGCAACCCGATTATTTATGGACATTATGAAAAAATATAGCAGGGACTTATTTTATTTTTAATATTTTTTGACTTTCTTTCCCGTACTCTGATTCTATTGAAACCGTATAAAATCCTTGACTTAGATTATTAATATTTATTATAATCTGATTATTGTCAACCGGAAATTTTTCTTTAAAAACCAACTTCCCTGTTAAATCAAAAATATCAACAGTAATTTCTGTTGAAGAGTATTTTTTTCCCCGATTAATTATAATTGTATTTTCAGCAGGGTTCGGAAAAATGCTAAAAAAATCATTAATGCTGTCCTCAATGTTACTTCCTATAAAATTTTGCTTATAAATTTCCGAAGCTTCATCGACAGATTCTAATAATGTGAACAGACTTTCGGCTACTACAAAAGCAAAAGCAACTTTAACAGTATCATTTGCAGGGATATCAAAAGGTCCTGCCGAAGAAATAATAACAACATCATATCCTTCGCCTGAACTTCCGACTCCCGTATTCGAATTACTGATAACATGAAATTTTTCGGCATCCGATAAACCGTTTGTAATATCAACAAACCCGTCTCCTCCGTTGATTTGTGCCAGCCCGTAATTATTTCCGTTTTGTTCGGAAAGCAACTTTAAGCCTGCATACATTGTCTGAGTTCCGTTATTTTGACAATACATTATTTGTTTTTCGGAATTATAATGCACAGAATTATTCGAAGGAGTTATTAAGTCCCAGTCATTGAATATCCCAAAATAATATGAATTAATATCATTCATACTTCTATTTATTAATTCAAATTCTACCAAAATAAAATTTGCAAATTCAGTATCATCCCATGAATATGCCGTTTGAATAACTTCCACTTCAAGAGGATTGTTGCTGTATTCGTCGCTGAATTCAGTTACTACTTCATTGTCGGCAATTTCGGAGAATTCTATTTCTTCGGGATATTTAATTGTTTTAAAATCAGGGACTTGTCTTACAGAGCTGAAAACTTTATTAGAACTGTTACCGCAAATAATGCCGGAATCATAGAATAGCCGATATATTTCATTATACCGAAATCCGTTTCCTATATTTGAATATCTGTCCGAATATCCGAATCTTCCGTTAGCAACAATAGATAAACGGAGTTTTTCGGTTGTAATATCTTTATAGCTGTAATTTACAACAACAGGAATATTTTGAACAGCGTAATAATCCCCATCGGAATATTCAAGTTTAATATATACAAGATAATCGTAAGGCGTTCCGGGTAAAACTGAAAATTTAATAAAATTACTTGTACTTAGAGGTTCCAGAGTATTGAGTTCTCCAATCTCCAAAGTAGAATTAATAACATGAATAGTCGGGGATTCCGTTGATATTGATACTTGCAGGTTTGTTGTGGGGGCTAGATAATTTATAAAATCTCCATTTATGTAAACTACGTCGTTAATTGCTCTTTCATCACTGATATCTATATTTTTTAAAACAACTGATGGCGTATGTTCCATTGTAAGTGAATTGTACATATTAACGCGACCTGTTCCCAATTTTCCTGCATATAAGACGTTTTCAGGTATTGTATCAATATTGTCCGCTCCGATTTTTAATAGTTCTCCTATTTGCAAGGCAGAAAACTCAGGGTAATAAGACCGTAAAATTGCTGCGGCACCGGCAACAACGGGTGCGGCAAATGATGTTCCGGCATGTGTCATAAAATAATCTCCGTCCCCTGTAGTTAGCATCATTGTTGAGGGTGCTGATATATCTACTAAAGGACCAAAACTGGAACCTGAAGTAGTTTCTGTATTGCCCCATTTAGTATCATCTATTGTAGTTCCCGCAACAGAGATTACATTTTCATAAGAAGCGGGATAAAAAAGAACTTCATTATTATTATTACCGCATGCTCCAATAACCAAAGCATCTCGATTGTATGTGGCATAATTAATTACGTCTTGAGCCATCTGCTGATAAGTTGTATTTCCCCATGAACAATTAATTACATGACAACCCTGGTCGGCGGCATAAACAACGCCATCGTATGCCCTGGCTATTATCCCGGCGATATCCATTACTTTGATAGGTAAGAATCTGCACTTAAACCCGACTCCGGATAGCCCTATTCCGTTATCAGTTGATGCACTTGCAATTCCGCTTACCCACGAACCATGAAAATGGGCTTCTGCCTGCGGGTTATTATTATTATCTCCAAAATCCCAGCCTCTAAAATTGTCAATATACCCGTCTCCGTCATCATCATTACCGTTTGGCAGGTCATTATAATTATATTTGATGTTCCAGATTAAATCCTCGTGGCTTATGTCTATTCCAGTATCAACAATACCTATTACAATATTAGTATCTCCTTTATGAATATCCCATGCATCATAAGCCTGTATCAAATCAAGCCAATACTGTTCGGTTTGATTTAAAGGGTCATCCGGAACATAGAGTAACTCATTATAATACAGAGGTTCTGCATAATCAATAAAATCAACTGTCGCTAAATTGGTGATAATTCCAAATATATCAGCATCTTGTCTGAATTCAATTTCATATATCAAACTCAAATCAACAAGTTTCTCGCCTCGGCTGTTATATTTGGTTTCGGGAATTTTACTGTTTGGGAATTTCTGCCGTAAATCAAATGAAGAATTTTTACTTAAAATATTTATAAAATCCTCATCTTTTTTAAAATTATCCCTGTAATCAGGTTTTACTTTAAATATGACAATATTGTCAAGATATCTGTCCGGTTTCGTATTAGTATTACATAATACAATTAATGACAAGAATAATGTAATCAGTAAAATTATTGCTTTATTCATAGTTTATATTTTTTTTTTTAAAAAAAAAAAAAAAAATAAACTGACATATTTTTTTAAAAAAAGCAGATTTAATTTTCAACAGTTCCTCTGACTCTTAATACTATCCTGGATTGTTCTGGATCATTAGAAATAACTGTTATGGTTCTGTTCTGCTGTCCCCTTTGTCCTCTGGAATTAAAAGTTACGGTAATATGACTGCTTTCTCCGGGTTTAATGACCATTTTTTCGGGATTTGTTGCCGTACAACCGCATGCAGCCCGAATTCTTCTGATTACCAGATCACTTTTACCGATATTTTTAAAATTAAAATTATAATTTACTTTGTCTCCTGATTTTAGTGACCCAAAATCAAATTCAAGTTTTTCGAATTCAATTTTTGGAGCATTTGCCAGTTCATCTTCGGTAAGATGCGAAAAGTCTTCCTCTATTGTTGCACTAATAGATAATCTGCTTCTTTCTACTCTTTCATCATTTATTACTAAAAAGATTCTGTCTATCATAAATCCCCAGTCTTTTGTTTCGTTTCCGTTATAGCTTATAATAATATTGCCTTTTTCACCGTGATTGGTATTTTCGGTCATTCCTTTAAGTGTTTCGGGAACAGCTTTTATATCAATATGTTTTGGCACACCCTGAAAACTTATGCCGACAGGTTCCCGACTCATATTAACTATAGGAACCGTGTCTGTAACAATTTGGGTGTTTTTTATCACTCCAAATGACTGATGATTGGTTTTCAATCTGATATCATCGAAAATTCTTGGATATTCATCTTCAATACCCCGTACTCTTGCCGTTACATCTCCTTTGATCCTTAACACTGTTCTTGGGTCAGTAGCATTTGTGGTAACACTTACGGATTTATTGAATTTTCCCGGTCTGTTTCTTGGATTGTAAGCAGCCTTTACAAAACCGCTACCACCCGGAGGAATAGTGTCTTTTGTCCAGTCAGGAGTCGTACATCCGCAAGATGACCTGACATTTGTAACAAATAACGGAGTATTGCCTACATTTGAAAACGTAAATGTTGCAGTTTTAACTCCTCCTTCTTCTTTAAAGTTTCCAAAATCATGAACAGTTTTATTCCAGGATATAGCCGCTTCTTTTTCTTGAGCAACTACGGATAAAAATAAAATAAAACTTAAACATAACAAATATATATTTTTCATAATAATTTAGATTAATAAAATTTGTAAATTTAATAATCTTTGACACGTAGCAATAATTAGACCAAACTGCATAATATTAACAAGATTTTTTCGCTAAACAAAAATAGATTATGCATTTTTGATTTACATTTTTTTTCTTAGCTTTGCAAAAAAAAATAGCTGACAAATAGTCAGTTCAACAGAGATAATAATAAACTGATTTAATAAATAATTAAATTTAAACAATGAAAGCAAAATCAAATAGTAGCGATGCAAAAAAATACGAAGAAATATTAAAGAAAAATCTCGGGAAATACGAATACATTAAAGGAAGCGGAATAGCTGTGGTTTTCTCAGGAGGACCGGCTTCGGGTGCAAATTCTGTAATTTCTTCATTAGCATTAAATTTTTCTAATGCAGGATTTTCATTAACAGGATTTATAAAAGGTTTTGAATATCTTGAACAGTTTTCGTCCGAGAAATCTGAATTTCTTCAAAAAGACACTCATTATATTTCATTAAACAGGGATATGGCAAGAATCAGAGGACAGGCAGGAGTAATAATAAAAACAAGTCGTGCAAATCCCGGGAAAAACATTAAGAATATCGAAGATATTGAAAATCCCGAAAAAACCGAAAATTTATATAATGTTTTAGAAGCGTTTAAGTTTTTTAATATTAATGTTTTAATCACAATAGGTGGAGACGATACGCTTAAAGTTGCCAATTTTTTTCACTTACTGGGTTTCCCTGTTATTCATATCCCAAAAACAATTGATAATGACTATTTCGGAATCCCATGGACATTTGGTTACTGGTCTGCTGTGGAAACAGCAAAGCAAGCTCTGATAAATTTCAGAGAAGACGCCAGATGTACCGACTCTTATTTTATAGTGGAACTTATGGGAAGAAAAACCGGTTGGATAACTTATGCTGCAGGAGTCTCGGCTCAGGCAACCATGATGCTTGCAAGCGAAGATTTTAAGGGTAAAAAATATATTGATATAAATGAAATTGCTAACTTTATTGTTGACCAGATACTTGCCAGAGAATCTGAAAACAGATTTTATGGAATAATATGTATTGCCGAAGGTTTGGTGGATAAACTTCCTGATAAATATAAAACTCAGGAAAAAGATAAACATGGCAATATCTATTACGGACTTACCGAAATTTGTAAATTAATTGCCGATGCCGTTAAAGACGAATACGAAAAAAGAACAGGAAGAAGTAAAAAAGTAACACCAAGACAGGTAGGATACGAAACAAGATGTGTGCCTACATTCGCTTTTGATATAACTCTAGGGAGTATGCTGGGTTTCGGAGCCTTTAAATTATTTCAGGAAAGAAAATTCGGACACATGGTTAGTGTTGCTGATAATTTTGATGTTAAAGCAATACCATTTGAAAAGCTCATTAATACGAAAACATTATTTACAAAAGTAAGAGCCGTAAATCCCGAGAAAGACTTTTATAAACTTAAGGAATCTCTTTCGTATCATTCAGGAACAAAATTTTCAGATAAAAGTTTATAATTAAATTTAATACGGCACAATATTTGTTTTGAAAAATAAAAAATATTTCGTATATTTGCGAAATAAACATATATAATATTATGAAAGTAAAAACATATCCCGAGGAATTAGTCGAGCTTGCAAAGTTTTTTAAGGCGCTTAGTCACCCTGTTAGAGTACATATATTAAAAGAATTGTCAAAAATGAATTCTTGTTGTTATAGCAGTGATATCGCAAAAGATTTGGAAATTAGTCCGTCAACTCTTTCTCAACACCTTAAAGAATTGAAATATGTCGGGTTAATACAAGGAGAAATTGAAGCTCCATATATTAAATATTGTATAAATCGCGAAAATTGGAATAAAGCAAAAAATATAATGAGTGATTTTTTTAAAGAGTTTAATGAAATTAAATGTAATGTAAATAAATAAATTTTAAAATGTAATGTATTTTATAAATAAAAATAAATTCATTGGAGTTTTAGTATTTCTGTTTATTGGTATATTTTGTTTTGCTCAAGAAAGTACCGATAAAAACGGACCGAAACTTACATTTGATAATGAAATGCATAGTTATGGAAATGTTCATGTAAACGATGTGCCAGAAGGTAATATTTTTAAAACCGATATAAGTTTCACTAATACAGGAAATGGGCCTCTTATACTGGATACTGTCAAAGTATGTTGCAATGTAACTTTAATTGATTGGTCAAAAGAACCTGTTATGCCGGGAGAAAAAGGAATGATAAAAGTTAATTTAAAAGTTCATCAAAGAGTACCACATAGAATTAATAGGTCTGTCGTAGTGCATTCAAATTGCAGAGATGAATCAGTTGTAAGATATAGGTTAAGAGGAATGTTAGTAAATTGATTTATTTAATATGAATAATAATAATATATAAAATATTTTGTAAATATAATTCGTTATTTTGTGGAATATAAAATTGATAAAAAATTAAATAATTAACTTAAAAATTATGAAATTATGAAAAAAACACTTTTAATGATAGTTGCAGTTTTCTTATTTGCAGGTATCACAACTGCTCAAAAAGTAGAAGTTCTTTATTTTAAAGCTAATTTGGCATGTTGCCATGCAAGAGCCTGTAATAATCTGGAAAATCAGGTTAAGCAAGTTGTAGAATCTAATTACGAAAATGGCGATGTTGTATTTAAATCAGTCAGACTTAGCGATGCTAATAATGCAGAATTAGTGCAAAAATACAATGCAAATTCGCAAACAGTAGTTATTGTATCCAACAAAAAAAGAAAGCAGGAAATTGTTGATGCAAGTGAAATGGTCAGGAATTTAAGAAGAACAAGAAATCAGGCAGATTTCGAAAAAGATTTTACTGAAGCGATAAATAAATTATTGTAATTATCTTTAATGTAAATAATTAAGATTAACTTCGTTAATTCGCAAGTTTAATTATTTATAAAATATTAAAAATTAAAGTATGGAAATAAAAGTATTAGGACCGGGTTGTGCAAAATGTAAAACAACCGAAAAAGCCGTTATAGAAGCGGTACAGGCAAGTGGTAAGGATATTAAAGTAACAAAAATTGACGATATAATGAAAATAATGGAATATGGCGTTATGCGTACTCCGGCTATTGTTGTCAATGAAAAAGTTATTATGAGTGGTAAAATTCCATCCCGTAAAGACTTGGATGAAATTATTGAAAATCTATAAATCTAATTGTATGTTTAAAAATAAATTTATTGCTCTGATTATACTGACAAGTGCTTTGTTTATTGCTTGCGGAGAAACAAAAGAGAAAGAAGAAAAATCAGACGAAACAATTGTTTTTGGTGAAACAAAAGTTGAAGTTTATTACTTTCACGGAGACCGTAGATGTCCAAATTGTAATGCTATTGAGAGAGTGGCGAAAAATTTAGTTAATGAGGAGTATATAGATAATGAAGATGTGAAGTTTTTTGTAATAAATTTTGAAAAAGCTGAAAATAAGGAAATTGCTCAAAAATACAATATTACGTGGTCATCTTTGGTTATTGCTTCAGAAGAGCAATCAATTGATTTAACAATGGAAGCTTTTCAGTATTCAATGACTAATCCGGACTTCCTTAGAAATGAAATAAATGAGGTAATAAATGATTTTTTGTAAAATTTTAAAATCTTTCCCAAAAAAACTGAGGAAAGATTTTTTTATTTAAAACCATTTCGTAAATTTGCGAAATGATTAAATGAATTTTTTATGGAACTATTAAATCAATTATTGGCAGATTCTTCAAACTGGCCCATTTTAACGGCTATAATTCTGGGACTGATGACAGCAATTAGCCCCTGTCCTCTTGCAACAAACATAAGTGCAATAGGATTTCTCAGCAGAAATATTACTGAGAAAAAAATGATTTTATGGCAAAGTCTTATTTATACCTTAGGCAGAAGCATTTCTTATGTTGCTCTTGCAGGAATATTCTTATTGGGTGTAGAACAGGCAAAGGTACAAAGTTTTTTTGCTACTTACGGAGAACGATTTTTGGGTCCGCTATTAATTATTATCGGTATTTTTATGCTGGATATAATTAACCTTAAAATTCCGGGATTCGGGGGGCTATCTGCAAAAGCGGAAGAAAAAAGTAAATCGGGCTCATTTTTAAGTGTATTATTACTTGGAGTGGTTTTTGCCCTGGCATTTTGTCCTTATAGCGGGGTATTATATTTTTTAATGCTGATCCCTCTGACACTTTCCAGCCCCGAAGGATTGTTATTACCATTTAGTTTTTCTATCGCTACAGCTCTGCCGGTAATTCTTTTTGCATTTTTAATAGCTTTTACTGTTTCGGCAGCCGGAAAATTTTATAATAGAATTAAAGTTTTTGAATTTTGGTTCAGACGAATTGTCAGTATAATATTTATTCTATCGGGGATTTATATAATTTATATGATATATTTTAATTAAAAATTGCAGAAATGAAAATTCTTATTTTATGTACCGGAAATAGTTGCAGGAGCCAAATGGCTCACGGTTTTTTGCAGTTTTTTGATAAGAATATTTCTGTTTATTCGGCAGGGACGGAAGCCTCCGGAAAACTCAACAGAACTGCCGTTAAAGTTATGAAAGAGGCAGGGATTGATATAAGTAATCATACCTCTGATTCCGTTGAAAAATATCTGAATCAAGAATGGGATTTTGTTATTACAGTTTGTGGAGGTGCAAATGAAGCCTGCCCTGTTTTTTCGGGCAAAGTAAAAAACCGTATTCATATAGGTTTTGATGACCCCTCTTTTGCAAAAGGCTCGGAAGAATTTATTATAAGCGAATATTATCGTGTGAGAGATGAAATTAAAAATGATTTTTATAAATTATATATTGAAAAAATTAAACCACAATTATTTACAAAGAATAATTAACTATATGTTTAACTTATAAATTATTGAATTATGAAATTTGTAGCGAAACATTTTCCGGAATTTGCAAAAAAAATTGAAGAGATAGATAAAATGTATGCAGAAAAAAGACCAATTGACGAGAAAACGTATCAATTTATTTGTCTGGCTCTTGCAATTAAAGGTCGTTCGGCTCCGTGTGTAAAAAAGCATTTTGTTGAAGCCGCACTTGCAGGTGCAAGTATGTCAGAAATTGCCGCTATTATTGCATTAACCGAAAGGGAAAGTGCCGGAAATGACGACTGCTGGATTAATGATGTGCTTGGTAATTACGAAGATTTGTTAAAATCACAGATAAAATGCTGTGAATAAGTTTTACCAATATGAATAAGTCAGTAAAAAAAATAGGCTTTTTCGAAAAATACCTTACTATTTGGGTGGCTTTATGTATTGGTGTCGGTATCGCAATAGGTTATCTGGCAGGAGGTAAAATACAGATTTTAAGCGATTTTGAAATATTTAACGTAAATATTCCCGTTGCTATTTTAGTTTGGCTTATGATTTATCCGATGATGTTGCAGATAGATTTTACCAGCGTAAAAAATATCGGAAAACGTCCTAAAGGAATAATATTAACGGTAATTGTAAACTGGCTGATAAAACCTTTTACAATGGCATTTTTTGCATGGATATTTTTCTCAAAATTGTATTCTGCATTTATATCTCCCGAACAGGTAGGAGAATATATTGCAGGAGCAATTATTTTGGGAGCAGCTCCTTGTACGGCAATGGTTTTTGTCTGGAGTTATTTAACAGATGGAGACCCTACATATACCCTGCTTCAGGTTTCCGTAAACGACCTGATTATATTAGTTGCGTTTATTCCTATTGTCGGATTACTTCTAGGAATTACGGATGTAAAAATTCCTTATGATACACTTGTGGCAAGTGTCGTAATATTTGTTGTAGTGCCTTTGTTAGGAGGAATTATTACACAAAAAGCAATAATTAGAAAAAAAGGGGCAGAGTGGTTTAAAACCGAATTTTTACCAAAATTTAAACCTGTTTCCATTATTGCTTTATTAGTTACTTTGGTATTGTTGTTTGCTTTTCAGGGCAGTACAATAATAGATAAACCTTTAATTATTTTACTTGTAGCAATTCCTTTAATAATTCAAACATATTTTATATTTTTCTTAGCCTGGTATGCCGGCAGATTTATAAAACTTCCTCATAACATTTGTTCTCCTGCCGCAATGATTGGGTCAAGTAATTTTTTTGAACTGGCAGTAGCAGTCGCAATTGCCCTTTTTGGTTTACAATCTCCGGCTGCAATGGTTACTGTTGTAGGGGTTTTAGTAGAAGTTCCTGTTATGCTTTCATTAGTTGCTTTAGCTAACAGATGGAAATATTAATCTGAAAATAAATTTAATACAATATAGAAATGGAAATTAAAAAAGAAATTAAAATTTTATTTTGGATAATAGTAGTATTTCTTGTCGCATATTTTCTGCCGCTTGAGAGTGATAGATTTAATACAGCAATTTATGCTACGCTGGATTTAACAAAATGGTATGCACAGGAGCATGTTGTTTTGTGTTTATTGCCTGCTTTTTTTATTGCCGGTGTAATTGCCGTATTTATCAGCCAGGCGTCTGTAATTAAATATTTTGGAGCAAATGCAAAAAAATGGCTGGCATATTCGGTTGCATCAGTTTCGGGAACAATTCTGGCTGTTTGTTCTTGTACAATTCTGCCGCTTTTTTCAAGTATTCATAAACGCGGAGCCGGATTAGGTCCTGCCGTTGCCTTTTTATACAGCGGTCCGGCAATTAATATTCTGGCAATTATTTTAACTGCAAGAATTCTGGGATTTGAGATGGGAGTCGCAAGAATTATCGGAGCTGTAGTATTCAGCATTGTTATCGGATTAATAATGAGTATAATTTACCGTAAGGAAGAAAAGATAAAAGCCGCAGAACAGCTTAATATTCCTGAAGTTCCCGAAAAAAGACCAATCTGGCAGACATCGTTTCACTTTTTTGTTTTGGTATTGATTTTGGTATTTGCAAACTGGGGTGCTCCTGGCGATGATGTAACAAGCGGGACATGGCATTGGATATGGTCTAACAAATGGTTAATAACTTCTTTTTTCTCGGTACTTCTGGTATTTTCTCTTATTTATATTTTAAAAATTATATGGTGGTGGGTAATAATTGGAGCAATTATTACAGCCGCTTCGGGTATTTTGACAGGAACTCCTATGATACCAATGATAGTAGCTATTGCTGCACTTAGTATTATAACATTATTAGATAAAAAAGAACCCGAAAATAAAGAATGGACTTTGTCAACATGGGATTTTACAAAACAAATAATGCCATTATTGGCTCTGGGTGTAATTGCGGCAGGATTTCTTTTAGGTTCCACTCATGATGATGTAGCAATTCCCGGAATTATTCCCGGAGAATGGATATCAATGATGGTTGGCGGGAATTCTTTATTTTCAAACTTTTTTGCTTCAATAGTAGGAGCTTTTATGTATTTTGCAACTCTAACCGAAATACCTATTTTACAGGGACTAATGGCATCTGGGATGGGTAAAGGACCTGCTTTGGCATTGCTGTTGGCAGGACCGTCGCTTTCTTTGCCAAATCTTTTGGTTATCAGAGGAGTTATGGGAACTCAAAAAACTTTGGTTTATACAGGTCTTGTTGTTGTTATGGCTACAATTTCGGGATTGATATACGGAGGAATTTAATCTTTAACATTATCCCTCGCGAGATTACTCGCAGAGGAGTGTGCCACTACCTCAATACTGCGTCTTGAGGTTATGAGAAAACATCACTATCACAAGATGCAATGCTTTGATAAACTCATTAACCATCTTTCGATAGCGGGGATTATTTTATTAAAACATCGGCAAAAAACCTTTGTTAAGTTTTTTAAATTTTGCGATTTCAAGGGTTAAAAATTTTATTTGTTGCCTAACAATGAATTGTCTGAAAATTTCCAAATCCTGTTTTTCTTCAGTTTGATTTAAGGTATTTATATATTCTGCTCTATCTTCAGAAAAAATCTTAATTAACGGTTCATTATGATATAACTGTATATAGTTCATCAGCAATCTTGCTGTTCTGCCATTACCATCTCCAAACGGATGAATATTAACAAAATTGTAATGTATGTCAGATGATAATTTTAAAATGGTTTCATTTTTAACTTCATTGATTTTTTCATTTACTTTATTACAAAGTTCTTCTAACAAAGCAGGAACCTTGTTATAATCGGGGAAATATTTTTTATCAACATAAACCTGAGCTAATCTTATATCTCCATTAGAAGTATTAAAGTTTCCTGAAATGGTACTGACATTTTCTCCGGTGTTTTTCATAACCAAAGAACCAATTTCTTTAATAAAGTCTATTGACAGTTTTCTTTTTTGAGTAGCATTTTCCTTTAAATATTCAAATGCGGCAAAATGGTCTTTAATCATCAGATGATCTTTTAAAGGCTTTCCGGAAGCAGTAATATTATTTTCCAATAAAACTCTGGTATCTGTTTCCGACAATGAACAGCCTTCAATTTTAGTAGAATGCCATAATATTGAAATCATACAGAACTTTTCATAATCAATTACATTATTTAATTCGAGTTTTTTATACTCTTCAGTAATTTTTTTGTACTCATTCCATATTTTAGTTTTATTTTTCACTGTAAAGTTTTTAATTTTAGTTAAATACAAAAATACAAATGTTTTTGAAATTAAGAGTAATGTAAATAAATAAAAACGAGAATGATACCCCCGCTCGCTAAAAATACCGCAAGATGAATGCCGAGCGAAGCCGAAATACTGCGTTGTGGGTTTGAGGTTATTGACATCTGCCGCCTATACACTCTTTGCCGTCAGGACAATCTTCATTAATATTATAACTAATACAATCGGGAATAGGAATAAAAACACAACCTAGAGCAGGATTACAAGTGTTTATTGTGCATGGATTTCTGCTAGAAAGCCCCCTTAAATTTAATTACAAAGAGTATCCCCAGTAATTATAATTAGATGCATCATCCCCGAATTTGTCAACATTATCTTCGGTAACTTTAAAAGTAGCTTTTTCTCCTAATATTTTCGAAAAATAAATATCTGATTTATGTCCTTTTTCATCAATCATAATAATTCGTGCAAGATTTTTAAATCTTTGTTCGACTCCTAAATTAGCAGAACAAACGGGACAAAACATCTCAACCTTATCTCCTTTTACCAATCCGATTGATTCGTTATGAAAAACAGCATCATAATTACCTATTTCGGGACTTAGAAGAACTAAACCTTTTTGTTTTTCACTTTTGCAGATAGTTAAAATTATATTATCTTTGATTTTTAAATAACTCTTACAATGCGGACAAATGTATTG
>SLSH01000219.1 GCA_007130555.1 Bacteroidales bacterium | reverse complement strand
GTTATTCTCTGATGGACCTGAAGAAAACCACTACTTCGGGAGTCCGGGGAGAACCGCGCTCAACACCTTCCCCCGATTCGAGAACGACCCCCCACGGAGCACGAGTGATGTACTCACCAGAACGATAGGGGAGGAGATTGAAGGATGCAGTCGCGTTCTTGAGCGAGGTTCGGTCGAACTACAAGGCGCGACCTATAGCGATCGTGCGATAACGATCCGCGCACGCGCAACCCAAGCGGACCGTAGTCCTCACGATGTCACCGTAACCCTGCCCATCCCGATCCGAGAATACCACCGTGTACTGCGCCGGGTACTCCAAGAAGAGAACACGAAACCTGAGTTCAGAATCTCAAGCTTCACGCCTACTGGCGACTATCGTATCAACACCTACCTTCACCAAAACAATCATATGATCGTCGTCCTCGAATCGAACCGCCCGCTCCTCGGACAAGAACCGTTCCGCTACGTCACGATCATCGAAAAACGGCCACCGGTATTCTTGGACGATCCTACTGGTGCCAGCGACTGCACTGATCTTGAAGGACTTCAGCTCGTCGATCCCGATGATCTACATAACCCTGAACTAACCACTTGTGAAGAACACCATTATCCGAGCATCACTAGTCCAGTACGATTCACGATCGAGAGCGGCGGCGAAACGTACGAGGTGGACCTATGAACACCCGCATACTCCTGATATTCTTCCTCTTTATCGCCGGCATGAGCATCGCGAGCGGACAAATGTACTGTTGCGAGGAGAGCTGTATCGAATTCAACGATGAGGGGGTGCTTCGAGAGCTCTGTAGCGGAAACGTCGAGGAAGGAACATGTGGCGACTTCATTGAATTTCCCTCTTGCGAGATCCAAGGTTGTTGTGTTGATGATGCCGGATCAGCAAGTCTCGAAACGAAATACCGTTGTGCTCAGATAAGCGGAATGTTCCACGACGATGTTACAGAAGAGAGTGTGTGTTCGGCTCTCGGAGGCGACGATCCTCTCGGAGAGAGCGAATGCGATGACGATTTCGAAGAATCATTCGAGGTACGTGTCGAGAACGTCTTCGGCTCTTCAGACATCCGCGTGAGCTGGTCGCTGTGCACCGGAGTAAGCGAAGTCCGCCTCAGCAGATCGAGTGCAGGGGCGGCATTCGACCCGATCGAGACGAGCGGAGTCATCAACCAGTACACCGACACCGAAACGGATTGGGATACGAACTACCGATACCGAGTTGTGCTCAGAGACAACGCAGGATCCGAAGTCGCACGAGCGACGAGCCGGCCTATCAACACCGGCGACGTGAAGTGCGAAGGAGCGAGCGCAACGAGCTTCTGCGACGGCGATATCGTTGTGACCTGTACGCTCCAAAACCAGTACAGCGAGCGAGAATGCCCCTCTGGATGCGAAGACCTCGGGCTCGGAGCGCGATGCACCGCTGTTGAAGGAGCGTGCGAACTCTCCTACCCGTACCTCAACGTAGCGAGCAGCAGCGCATGTGAAGCGCTCAATGATGACGGAAGCGTCTGCTATTACGATCGTTCGAGCACAGGCATCAACCGATGCTACGATTGTGCTACTGTCATATCATGCTTCGATTTCAAAACGAGCGGAGCATGCGGAACCTGCCCTGGATTCGATTGCGAGTGGGTCAACACCGGCGGAGGACTCGGAGATGGTATCTGCAAGCCGACCGACGATACACTCACCATCTGCCCCTACCTGCACGATCCTGAAGGGATCGTACGCCAAGATCTCTACAGCCCGCTTCTCACACCCACAACCCACGCTCAGAGCAGTACGTGGTTCGCGGTCGGCGATTCGTGCGATGAGATCGGAACCATCTGTACCTCGGGAAACGAAGATACGTGCGATCAGATCAACACAGGCACGAACGACTACACCTGCTCGTGGAGAAGCGACGACTATTGCGGAAAATACCTTGATAGCCCCACGCCATACTTCGCAGATAAACAAAACCACCTCTGTGAAGGAGGAGCGCAAGGCGAATGCGAGCAGGATACGACTCGACCCACACTCACCGTCAGACGCACGATCGACTGGGATGAACGAGCCGTCGTTTATCGGTTCCTCGTCGATAACCCTGATCGCGTCAGCGATCTGAGCGGATACACGTTCTCTGTATGCTACGGCGCAGGATGGGATTCTTGCACGACACCAGACGAACACATCACAACAGACATCTCGCAGAATGGAGAGTTCACCATCGGCTTCGAAGACCATGGCATCAGAAATGCGCCTACGCCGACGGTATTCTCAGCGGTCGTGCGCGACCGCGGATACAACATCGCAAGTCCCGTACGGCTCGAATCAACAGTCGACCCGACGAGTCCGCAGCCCTCGCTCGAAATCAGGCTCGTCGAACGCGACGGGGGACACCGGAACGATCACATCTACGTGACCGGAACGTGGATCGAACCGGGAAGCGGCGTCGTACAGATCGCAGAGAAGAGCATATCGGTTCAGAACGATGTCGAAAAGCGCTTCGAAGGACCGTTCGAATACGGTGTCGATTACGAAGCACAACTCATCGTGACGAGAAACGACCAACCCTACCTAAGCGATAGCGTATCGTTCGCCCTCAATGAACCTCCCTTCTATGTGACGATCACCGAACCGGAACGCGGCGGGATCAGAGGAGACTTCACTGTGAGAGCAGAACCCTCAGAAGCCGCATCGCTATGCCAAGCCAGACTCTCCGACTCAGAAACCACGCCTACCGACGCATGGAGCGAGATGACCCGCGACAGGAGTGCGTGGACGATCGATATGAGAAGGCACCGGGATGGATGGCTCCATGTCAAGTGCACGCAACAAAACGGAGGACGAGAAGCGAATGCGAACAAGCGACTCTACTACGTCCCGCTCTCAGAAGACCGCCCGAACATCGTCCGCGTCGAATACCCGCAAGAGATCGTATTCGCCGATACTGACGGGCGATACACGGCGAACGTCGAAGTCTACACCAAGCAGGTCACCACCTGTGCGATCGGCAGCGCAGAGTCAGCAGAATTCTCAGATGAGCATACGATCACCCTCTCCTTCCCAAACGTCGACGTATACGAACGCGAGATCATCTGCACGGATGCTGTAGGACAAGATTCAGCACCGTACCCTATCACGATCACCGTCGACCCAGCTGCAGAGTGGTTCGCGTTCACCAAACCCACGGGAACGATACGATCAGCACTCATCGAATACCGGATCACGACCGGAGCGAGCGGATTGACCCCGGTATGCGCGATTCCCGAACTCGGATTGAACGATCTGCGAGGAGATGATCTGAGCGGAACCTTCGATCCTGACGATTACGACTGGTACGAGGGCGATGGCACCTACACGCTCACCGCACGTTGTAGAGGAGATTTCGACGACGGTCAAGACACCGGCATCACCACTCAGACGACGAGTTTCACCATCGACAACACCCCACCATCACTCACCGCGCGAATCAACGCGCGTACGAGCCGCATCGAGATCACTGAACCACCGCTGCCGACGAACACGTTCGTGCGATTCGACTACGAAGACGATGGAGGCGTACAATCGCTCGCCTACGACATCGAGCGGACGAACGATTCGACCGAGTGGACGAAGATCAAAGAAGGCGTCCTCACCGATCTCGGAACGGACGGATCGCGAACCGTACAGTTCGACTTCCCCCTCGAAGACCAAACCGAATACCGCGTACGAGCACGAGCAGTTGACAAGGCAGGCAATTCGAACGTAACCACCTCGAACCGGCTCATCATCAACCTCCCAGACCCGTGTGATACGGGCGAGATCTGTGGTGGAGACTGCGGGGCTACGTGCGACATCGGCGATACCTGTATCGAGGACAACGACTGTGCGGGCGGCGAACAGACGATCTGCACCGAAGCAGGCGTGTGTGGCTACGCTCACTGCACCAACGGCGTTATGGACGCGGATCGAGGAGAGACCGGGGTTGATTGCGGCGGCGTGTGTGGCGCGTGCACGATCACCCTTGTCGAACCGACCTTCGGCGTATCAGCAACCAAAGAAACACGCGTCGTCATCAACACGACCGAAACGATGATCTGTACGTGGTCGGACGGCAACGGAAACTACGAGTTCGAAGAGGGACGAGAAGGACGCACCCATACGATCGAACGCTTCGACGTGACGAACACACCATCGATCAACGTCTCATGCGAGAGTGACGAGACGAAGGAGTGGAATCTGTTCACCTTCAGGCACGATCCGAGAAAACCCGAGATCATATTCCAAGCGAACCCGGATATCGAAGGACGAAAGAGCGTCACCTCACAAGGGAGCGTGTATGCAACGACGTTCACCGCTCGAAGCACGAACGATGTCCCTGTCATCTGCAGGGTGAGCGAGACGAACCAACCATACAACCAGATGAGCGATTATTTGGGCAAAGACTACCAAACCGACCGTGACGAGAGCGCATATCGCAACGTTCAGAACGAAGAATTCGGATTCAAAGAAGCCGGAACATACCGGCTCTACGTCGATTGTATGGGCAAGAACGGACGCACGAGCGGAACGACCCACGCGACGTTCAAAGCAGACCCTGATGCGAAGCCATCACCGCGCATCGTCGTACCAACAGCAGATCGCATCTACAGCGAAGAGTCGATCACGAGCGTCGTCGACGCGCGATCCATCCAAGCAGAAGCGTGTTACGATCGGCTCGCCGCATTCGACCAACGCGAGATGACGCTTGCCCAAGGAACCGTCTACGAACGCGACCTCAACCTCATCGAAGGCGAACGCATGCGCTACAGCGCTCTCTGCGAATACGTGGTAAGCGGCCTGTCGACGAACGGAACCGCGGATCTGCGCTTTACCGTCGACCGAACACCACCTGAGATCGAAAGCGTAACCATCCGCGACCCGAACACGCAGAACACGAGCGTGCTCAACAGACCTAACGGCGTCGAATTCATAGTCGTAGCACGAGACGAGATGACGTACATCGCACGCTACGAGTACGAGATCAGCGTCAACGGAGAGACCGTAAGCGAAGGCATACGCATGCGCAGCCGCTTCTCGGACAACGAACTCGACCTCAACGACGGAGATCGGGTG
>SLSH01000244.1 GCA_007130555.1 Bacteroidales bacterium | reverse complement strand
TATATTTGTTGCTGTAAAAACTAATTTATAAAACAGATATGGCATTAAATTTGCATAAAATTACCAAATTTTTAATATTGATTTTTTGAAGTAATTATTGTAGAGTTATTAATTTTAAATTAAATTATTATGACTAATAAAATATTTTTTTTAACAGTAATTGTGTGTTTTTTTACAATGACAAATTTTGTAATTGCACAATCAGAAGGAGGAAGTGGTCCTCAATTAGCTTTCGAAAAAGAAAGAAAGGATATAGGAACTATGAGTCTTGACGAAATGCCGGAAGGGAATAATTTTGAATTGGATATTAATTTTACAAATACCGGCGATGCTCCTTTAATTATCAGCAATGTTCGTGCATGTTGCGGTACACGTGTTCAGGAATGGCCTCAAGAACCAATTGCCCCCGAAGGAGAAGGAACCATAAAAGTGTCTTTTCGACTTGCTCCTAGAGCTCAAAGAGTCAGCAGAACAGTTACGGTTACATACAATAATGAAAGTCAACCTACGATTATTCAAAGAATTGTAGGAGAAATTCTTGAGGAAGAAGAAGAAGAAACTGAAGAAAGTGAGTTTTTACAAAAAATAGAATAAATTATGAGTAAAAATAAAAAACTTATAATTAAAATTTTACTTTGGATTTCCAGAATATTTTTTGGTTTGGTTTTTATTTTTTCAGGCTTTGTAAAAGCTATTGACCCACTGGGCTCTGCATATAAATTCGAAGATTATTTTATTGATGCATTTGGAATGGATTGGATGCTGTTTACCGCCCTGCCGCTTGCATTAATTATGAATATTGTTGAACTTGTTGTGGGATTTGCTATACTGTTTGGATTACATATAAGAATTACTGCATGGTTGGGACTTCTTTTTATGGCGTTTTTTACTCCATTGACACTATATATAGCATTAACAGATCCTGTATCAGATTGCGGGTGTTTCGGAGAAGCAATAATATTTTCAAACTGGGAAACATTTTATAAAAATATATTCCTTTCTGTTGCAATACTTATTGTGTTCTTCTGGCGAAATAAGATAAAACCATTAATCTCAAACAAAGCAGACTTGATTACATTAGGCATATTTACAATATTGGGATTTATGTTATCGGCTTATTGCTTGCGCAATCTGCCTGTAATTGATTTCCGCCCATGGAAAATCGGGAATTATATCCCTGAACAAATGGAAGATATTAAACCTGCCGAAGTTAACAGATACTATATTTATAAAAATATTGAAACAGGCGAAGAAATTGAGGTTACGGAAGATAAAATTATGCAGGGAGAAATACCGGAAGCTTCGTTATGGGAATTTGTAAAAAGAAAAGAAAATGTTATAGATCCCGGTATTCCGGCTCCTATTGCAAATTTTGCAATTTATGATGAGTACGGATACGATGTAACGGACTATTATTTTTCATATCCCGGCTATATATTTTTAGTTGTTTCTTATGATTTGAATAAAGCAAATAAAAATGCATATATAAATAAAATTAATCCTTTATTTAAAAAAGCCGAAAGATCCGGTATTCCTGTCGTTTTTCTTAGCGCATCTCTTCAGTCTGATATAGAAAAATTTCAACAAAATTTAAATGTTTCTTATAATTTCTATGAAGCAGAGGACAGAGAACTTAAAACTATTGTCCGTTCAAATCCCGGACTGGTTTTAATGAAAGAAGGCGTAATGATTGATAAGTGGGCTCATAAAAATATCCCTGCTTTTGAAGATATTGAGTTTTAAGTGGATGGTTTATTTTCGAAACTTTAATTACTTGATAATTATAATTTGTTCTTTTACAAATCTTGTTAATTGAGGAAAAAACTCTTTAAATTCTGCGTAATAATCATTATAATTCAGTTTCAGTTCATCAACGGCTTTTTCCATACCCGAATTAAACGAAGTTCTTCGTGCCAAACCTTCAAAGTTTCTCTGCAAGTTGTTAAAATCGGCGTAATTCCCTAACCAGTTATTTGCAACCATAAAAGGGAGAATTCTGCGTCCGCGAGACGGTAGTATTAAATAATTTTTTAATAAAACATTATAGGCAAATTTTAAAAAATCGTTTATTTGAACTTCCGAATAATTTTCCCAGTTTTTGGCAAGAAAATGGTCGTAATACATATCTGCAATAACCGGGGAATAATGACTGAAATTTTTTCGTAATCTTTTTTTACTTTCTGAAACTACGGGATGTTCATCGGTATATTTATCTATTATGCGATGCATTTTAATCCCCCCGATTACTCTTTCTTCATATCTTTCAATCTGCTTCCCTTTGACCATATCGGCAATAAAATTCCCCAGAATTAAGTCTTTATCATTACCCGATAAATATATATGAGCTAAAAAATTCATTGAAAATGTTTCGCTTTTATTAGTTTTTGCCTGTATTATTCAGATATTTTATTTTTAAATATTTGTTTATATGTTTTTTTAGAATTACTGTTCCAGTTATATTTTCCCAAAATCATTTCAGCAAATAATCTGCCTCCGAATTTTTCAGCCGACCTATATAAAATCACATCGTATTTTCTGTGAAAATTAATCCAGCATTTATTACAGTTTTTTTTGTGCTCTTTCTGATGTTTAATTGTGGTGCTTGAATTTAAAATCTCATGTAAAGGCTGTTGATTTACATTTCCTAATTTTAATGATAAATTCTGACAAATAGGTACATCTCCGTTTGGCAGAATAATTATGCTGTCGAAAATACTGTTGCATTTTAAAAATAAATTTCCTTTCCTCCAGTAATCATACAATACCATAAAGTCATAATTTTCACTGAAATTTTTAACCTCTTCTGGAATATTTTTAATGTATCCGGCAGATTGAATATCGGGACATTTATCGTTTATGTTTTCAATGCTGTGAGCTTTATCAAGCGTATCAAAAAAAGGCATATTGTTATAAATTCCTACTCTTAAATCAATATTAAGTTCTTTACAGATTTTGCAGACATGAATTAAATCATTAAAACTATTATAGGGCGTTAGTGTAAACATTACCGATACGGGAATTTTATCTTTGCATGCTTCAATAACTTTAATAACAGAATTATAGCAATCATTTCCCCGCATTGTTGCGTGTGTCTCGGGGGTACCGTCTAATGATACGAATAAACGCATCGGATTATGATTTTTAATAGCATTTATTGTTCTGTCCGGTTGTACACAATTTGATAAAAGGTCGTATTTAGGGTGATTTTTATCCAGAAAATCCATTATTTCTTTTGCCCGGGGATGTAATAAGAACTCTCCCCCTTCCAGTCCGATAACAGTATTTTTAGCGACAACTTTACTTTTTATGATTTTTTGTATTGAATCAAAAGATAAATTTTGTTTAGGTTTTTTAGCCCAGACCTGACAATGTTTACACTTTGAATTACATAAATCCGTTGCATAAATCATCAGTGTTGAAAGTCTTTTTCTTCCCGGGAAGAAATTGTTTCTTAAAAAAAGAGAACCTCTGTCTATATAGTTTTTTATTGAATACATTTTAAAATTCCGGCAAATGAAATGAATTAATAAAGAATTGTAACTATGCCTAAATATTTATCTTTATCTGTATTTGTATGGTACAAATTTATAACATACATATATGACCCGGTAGGCAACTCTCTTCCCTTGTATGTTCCGTCCCATGGTTGTCCGGTTCCCTGTGCATTATATACTTTTTGCCCCCATCTGTTAAACACGGTAATTGCGGCATCAGAAAACAGTTCAATATTTTCAATTACCCATTCGTCATTAATGCCATCTCCGTTTGGAGTAAAAGCATTTGGGATTGTTATACAATCAATATAAGGGTCGTCTTTCAGGTTTGCTTCCCCGAGATATAATTCACAATCGTTTGCATCATACACATAAACATCATAAGTTTTATCTCCTGTTAATCCGGGGATATAATTCGTTTCGGAAATAATATCATTTGCCATAAAAATATAAGGCTCTGTTCCTCCGAAAACAGTAATTTCAATATAACCGTCATTATTACCATAACAACTGGGATCGTGCGACACAAAATTCCCTGTTAACGCATCGGGAGACACTAAAGAAACTGTAGCCGTATCGGTACAACCATGTGCATCGGAAAGGAAAATATTGTATTCTCCCATTCCCAAACCTGTATGTATATTTCCTGTTTGATTATAATAAGGACCTGTTACAACAAAAGTAAACGGAGCAGTCCCTCCTGCGGCATCTAAAATAATTTCTCCGCTGTAATCTCCGTAACACCCAATGTTTTTAAGTTCTGTAATTATTTCGACAGCATGGTCAGGTTCGGTAATTATATAGGTTTTAACTGCCGTACAGTTGTTTTCATCAGTAACCGTAACACTATATGTACCCGGATTTAAATTGGAAATACTATTCACGGTATCATTATTGTTCCATAAATAAGTATATGGGGGAATACCCCCGTAAGCGTTAATATATATTTCGCCGGGAGGTCCTCCGTAACAATCAATATTTGTAATATCTGCATTAATAATTATCTCATCCGGTGATGTAATGGTATAACTTTCAATAACTTCGCAATCATTTGAATCTGTGATGGTTACGCTATATGTTCCTGTAGTTAGATTGGAAATGTTGCTGCTTGTTTCGTCATTACTCCATAAGTATGAAAATGGAGGTTCTCCTTCTGATACAGATAAAGTAATTGCTCCTGTTTCATTTCCGAAGCAATCTACATTTATAATTTCTTCATTAATTATTATCTGTTCCGGTTCTGTAATGTCAAAACTATCATAAATTTGGCAATCATTTGCATCTGTAATGGTAAAATAATAATTTCCTTCGCTAAGGTTTTGTGGATTAAATCCTGAAATATTCGGATCGTTCCATAAAATATCAATAGGAGGTTCGCCGCCTGTAACATTTATAATAACTGCTCCATTCTCATATCCATAACAAGAAATGTTTTGTAAATCATCAATATTTACATAAAAATCATCAGGAGCATTTATTGTTACAGAAATTGTGTCAAAACATCCGTTTGCTTCATAGACGGTTACAAAATATGTTCCTTCTTCCAAATCTAAAACGGTTTGAGTATAAACGGGAGGAGTAATACTCCAGTTATAATCGTAAGGTTCG
>SLSH01000200.1 GCA_007130555.1 Bacteroidales bacterium | reverse complement strand
GGTCTATTCCGATTTCGGGGTTTTCAATTTCGTCAATACGTTCGCGTCCTACTTGTGCCAGCCACATTTTAAAAGGCTCGGCTTTTGGCGAAGGAATACTTTGGATTAGTCTAAAAAGCTGCTCAGTATCGGCTATATCAGTATAACGCATTTTACCGTCGTGAGCCATTAATTTCAACTGTCCGATTTTTTCGAACAGTTCGCTACCTTCCTTTTTTAACTTGGCTTTCAGATCATTCCAGTATTTTCTCGGTCTATCAGTGCCTGTAAGTACTTCTATTACATCAATAATAGAAAAATACCACTTCTCATCATCATCATGCCAAACAGAACGTATTTGTTTTTGCTCAAAAATCTTAATTGCTGTTGTTCTGTTCATATTTATTCTATTTTATTCTGTCAAATTTCTCTTTTCATAAATAACTTTAATTATTTACTACAAAAATAAAAAATTATCAAAACAAAAGAAATAAATTATGAAAAAGTTTTTGCTACTTTGTCAGACCGCAATTGGGCAAAGCCTTGCTGTTGACTGCTGTGCTTATTCTATTTCTGTATAAATTCTTCTTTTGGTTCTTCTACAAAAAATAATTTTGGTGCATCAGTAATTAGTTTTATTCGTTTTCTTGCAATTATACAGTATTCGTGGCTTATATCTATTCCTATATACTGTCTGCCCATTTCAATAGCAACTCTTGCAGTTGTCCCGCTACCACTCATAGGGTCGAATACCAATTCTCCTTGATTTGTCCAAGATTTTATATGGTCTCTTACAAGTTCGCAAGGGAATGGCGCAGGATGTTCTTTCGCTTCTTGGTCTTCTTGTTTTTTACCGACAACATACTCCCAAATATTTCCTTTTATTTTTTTGTCTTTAACAGGCTTAGCCATTTTTTCTCTTGTCTGCTCGTTTTTGGAGTAGTTTTTATAAGTCGTACCATTGAGTTCTAAACCTGCGTGCATACAGTCAACCATTATTGGATTGTGTGTTTTAACAACTCCTTTACTGAAAACAAACATATACTCAAATTCATTGTTGTAACGCTTACGATATATTTGTGGAATTGGATTTTTCTTCCGAAAAATCATCGTGTCATGTAAGTTGAACCCCATCTCTTTGAAGAATAAAGCCTGTTTAAAACTTGTTCCAGTTTCTGTTGCATTAATTGTTGCGTCAGCAACAACCCAAACTACTACCCCGCCTGGTTTAGTAATGCGATAAAGTTCTTTAACAATATTTTCAAACGGAAACACATAACCCTTATAATTCCTTAGATCGTCATAAGGCGGTGAAGTAACTGTAAGATCAATTACATCATCGTCAAACTTTCTCATTATTTCTACGCAGTTACCTTCAATTATTTTATTTATGAATTTTTCCATTGTCTTTTTATTTAAGTGTAAATAGTCCATTGTCAGATATTGCACTTATAGTTTTAATTCTGCTTTCAATCTTGTGAACCTTAATAAGCTCTTTTAATGCTTCTTTGTGGCTCATTCGCATAATTTTTTCTCTCTCTTGTGCCAAGAAAGTCAGTGCTTCTTCTTTTGAAATAGTGATGCTCTCAGTCGCAACTCCTTTCTCAATATTCCATAAAGGTTCTATTGCCTTAGAGTATGAAAGAATAGTTTTATTAATTGTTAACCAATAGTCGGTAGCATTTTTTGACGGATTGAGAGCTTTAATTGTTTCAAATATTTTTTTCAAAAGCTGTTGAGCTTTTGATTTTCCTTCTTTTTCAGAGTAGGAAAGTAACAATGCAAGATGTGAGTATGTAAAAATACAAACATTTTGAGTAGTGGCTTGCTGATAAATTTGGCTTGAAGATGTCGGCAGTTGATAAATCGGGCAAACAACCATTGCATAAGGTTTGCCACGTTTCCAACTATGCATAGCTTGTACTTTAAAGTCCTTTTGATTTTTTGCAGTCCTGCTTAGTCTGAATGCTTTGGCGTCTGCAACAAAGCTGTAATCTTTAGCAAACGTTTCAACGTCTGCTGCATCAGCTCTCTCTTTAAGCACTAAACTTTTAAGTCCTAATGCAGAATAAGACAATGAAAGTAAACAGTCAGTGTATTTTGAGTATAACTTTTCTTCGCTTGTGTCATGTCCGTAACTTTCGGGAATGTTACCACATAGTCTCAAATGATCTATGAGTGATGCAATACCGTTTTTCTTGATTTCAGCTTTTAACTTTTTTTCTAATTTTTCTATGTCGTTACCAAAATTGCCACTAAGTTTTCGGATTTCTTCAATCCAATACTGTCGAGTTTTTATTGCCTTAGCTGATATTGTTTTTTTCATTTTCTTTGCCATTTTTTTTCAAAATTACAAAATTTTATGTTTTTTCTGTCCTAAAAAAGTGAAAAGTTGTCAACAATTACCGTATGTTTTATGGTCAGCCAGCATTGCTGCCAAACGTTTTATACTACAAAAAAAACCAATAACTCATAATACCCTTTTTGTATAGTTATGGTCAATTCCATTATTTATTTAATTTTCTCCAAAAATAAAACTTATACAAATATACTCAAAATTATTTGATTATAAAATAAAATTCCCAGCTTAGTTTATAAAAATTTAATGTAAATTATTCAGTAAGTTTTTTTATTAAAATATCTACATCAGTATAAGGGTTCAATTCGTAACATTTTTTACTTTTAAGAGATTTATCTTTTTTTATCTCCTCTCTTAGCCATAATGCATTTTTTAAAGCTTTATTTAAATATTTAGGTTGTAGTAATAAATCCATCATTTTTTTTAAATCTTCTTTGCTGTTACTCTTTTGATAGTCTTTCATTGGAGTATTTATTCTGATGTAACCAGCTAAACATGTTGCGCCCTTACAACCTTGAACGGAATTGCAATATAAAGGATTTTTACTTTCATCTTTACATTCACTTACAGAAAACGCAGTTTTATTTTTTTCAAAATGTAACAATAACCAATGCTCGAAAGAACGACTTGAAAAACCAATTTGGACTTTTTTGTTATTCACTTCTTTTTCAGCTCTTTCAAAAGCTTTTTTATGATAAGAGTGTCCATTTTTATCAAAAACTGCCCACAATTCTTCATACATTTGCTGTTCTTCTTCAATTAATTGAGCTTGTGCAACATAGCGTAACGGGACTGCTCTAATGTTTTCATATTCTTCTACACCAGCTTCTTCTCCATATAAATATTTGCATAGTTCTTTTAACGCATTTTGTTCACTTATCCGCCGTTTATTAGGATTAATAAAATGTCGATTTTTGCGTTTGCCAAGTTCTGTTGGTGCTGAAATGGGAATGTCTTTCGGGATAGTATTGTTGTCGCATATTTCAACAATATCCCAAAGTTCTTTTATATAAGTTATATTGTTAGCGATGTATTTAAAATAATCGTGTTCTGTTTTTGTTCCTTCACAGACAATGAGTATACTTCGTTTTAGTTTCCTTTTTACCATTGCTTTAATAACTATTTTACTTTTTAACGTAAGGAATAGCACCAAATTTACCACCCAAGTACCATTTTTCAAAAGGAATATCTTCTCTGACACCTTCAAAATCTTGAGCTGAAAACAATTCTGTTTCTCCGAATTGATTTTTTTGAGTAAACCAAATTTGATCTGAACGAAACTCTTTTTTTAGTAGAAATGTCTCATGCGTAGTGAAAATTAATTGAGAATTGCTTTGGTTATTGTTTTGGAAAAGATTAACCAATAATCTAGTTAATATCGGATGTAAACTACTATCAAGTTCATCAAAAAATATAACTCCCCCCTTGTTTATAATCATTATTATCAAACCGCCTAAAGCCAGGAGTTTATTAGTTCCAAATGATTCATTAGAAAAAGGCAAAGGATGTGTGGCGACTTTTTTATTCGATTTATATACATTGTGTTCCCCAAATAAAATCTCATTCTTTTTTAGTCTGCTTATAGTACGATTATCATTTAATGATATTGTCTCTTTTTCTTCAAGAGGTTTATCTAAATCAATAACTAATGATTGTATTTGGGTGTCAGCTACAATTATTAACTTCTCAATTTGGCTATTTAAGTATTTGTTTTCAGTTTTTTGCATGTCTGCCTTAATCCGTTCACCCAAGCGTTTTATCCAAGAACTATCAGTTACATTCCATATTTCTAGCTCGTTAAAATATGAGTAGACTGGTGAAATTGTTGTGTGATAGTTGTCCGTTTTTCCAAAAATAGAGATAAGAGGGAGTTTTTTATAAACCTCATATTTTTTATAATTAAAATTTTTTCCTAGTTTTACAATGTGTATATTTTTATCTTCTTCTTTTTTCTCCAAACCTCTTTCAAAAATAATTTGAGATTTTTTCTGTGGAAAATGATATAATGATTCTTCTTTAATTTCTTCCTTTTCCAATATTAATTTGTAATGGAACTTATTTCTACCTTTAGTTAAAAAGATTATTTCAAATTCCGTAGGCTGATTTATTGATTCAGAATTAAATAAAAATGGGTCATAAGCTTGAACAGGATTGTCTATGTCATATTCCGAAGATCCAGTAATAAGTTTTTGCACCTCAAATAAAGCCCTTATTATGTTAGATTTGCCAGAGGCATTTGCTCCAAAAATGCCGACAGATTTGTTTAATTTTATTGAAGAACCATTGGTTAACTCAATATCGAAGGTGTTTTCTGGTTTGCTTCTAGCACTACTTGCTATCATTGATAATATTTGTTTTTCCCGTATTGATCGATAATTTTTTATTGATAACTCAAGAATCATAGCCTTAGGTTTAAATTATTGTTGTTTTTTTGCAAAATTATAAAACATTTGGATAAATTACCATCTTAATGCTTTAATTTTTGAAAAAATCATGTTTTTTTCAATATTACCCCCAACTCATTTATACTACAAAAAAAACCAATATAACTCACAATACCCTTTTTGTATAGTTATGGTCAATTCCATTATTTATTTAATTTCTCCAAAAATAAAACTTATACAAATATATTCAAAATTATTTGATTATAAAATAAAATTCCCAGCTTAGTTTATAAAAATTTAATGTAAATTATTCAGTAAGTTGTTATGAATACAGGGTTACCGAAAAAGATTTTTGATTTATTACAGAGGTTTTTGGGTTTTTGATACTTTGTCAGTACGCTTTTGG
>SLSH01000213.1 GCA_007130555.1 Bacteroidales bacterium | reverse complement strand
GCTCTCAACGCCCCGCTGATGATGACCATGGAACAGTATCTCGAAGCCAAATATGTATGCGAGGCCGACTGGGTCGTCATGGCCAATGTGTTGTCGCCGCTGGCGGCGGGAAGCGCGCCTGCCGACACCGCCTGTCGGCTCATGGAGCGGCTGTTCGAGGTCCAGAGGAAAACCGGGATCTCGCCTGCGGTCACGCTTATTGAGGGAAGCTGCCGGACCTATCTTGACCCCTATGCCTGCCTGAACGCGCTTGGGGAACGTTTTCATACCGTAGTCCGGGTTGGCCATCCCTGCTCCGTGTCTCTGAACAGCCCCCACATCTTGAAATGCGGCTACTACAGAAAGCCGGTCCAGAAAGGTTGCAAGCCGCGGCTGACTATGCTAACGATAACGGAAAAGGGGAGAGAATGAAATCAAGGATCGTATCGGTATCGCGTCGCACCGACGTCCCCGCCTTTTACGGCGAGTGGTTCATGAACAGGATTGCAGACGGCTATGCCGGCTATGTCAACCCCTTCGGCGGTCAGCGCTACCTCGTGGATCTGCGTCCCCAAGCCGTGCACTGCTTCGTGTTCTGGTCCAAAAACTACGGTCCCTTCCTCGACAGGTTAGCCAGCCTCGACGACCTCGGCTACCGCGCCTACTTCAACTACACCATCACGGGTCTACCGCTAGATTTCGAGAGCAACCTCGTTCCCCCTGAAGAGGCCGTAGAGTCCCTGGGCAGGCTGTCGGAGACCTTCAGCCCCGAGCACATCAACTGGCGTTACGACCCCGTTGTGCTGTCGAACCTTACGCCCGCGGAATGGCATCTGGAGCGGTTCCGGAGTCTGGCCGCCGCGCTGGAGGGCCGGGTCAAACGCTGCTACTTCAGCTTCGCCGTCCAGTACGGCAAAGTTCAGCGCAGTTTTTCGGAGTTTCAGAAGCGGACAGGCATCGTCATGCGCGATCCCGACCTGGAACAGCGGCGCGAGCTGGCCGGAGCCATGGCCGACATCGCCGGAGCCTACGGCATGACCCTGCACACCTGCTGCGGCGACGACCTTGTCAACGACCGCATATTCAAGGCCCACTGCATAGACGCCGACATCATCCGGCGGCTGTTCCGCGAGGATGTCTCGTTCAAGGCCCTGCCCACGCGCAAGGAATGCGGCTGCTGCGAGAGCGCGGACATCGGCAAGTACGACACCTGCCCGCACGGCTGCATCTACTGCTACGCCAACATCAACAAGCGCCAGGCCGCGGAAAGCCATGAGCGTCACGACCCCGCCAGCGTGTTTCTCGGCTACAGCAAAGCCCAGTCCGACGAATGGATGCGGGAGCTGGTTGTGCCCGGCGATCAGGAGCCAGAAACCGCCATCAGACAAATGCAACTGCTGTGATAAGAGCCAATGAAATCTCGCAAATTCAAGGCGCAACATGAATAAGCAGGAACTGAAACTGACCAAGGACGAGCAGCGGATTCTCGAGATGTTCGAGAAGATCGCCGAGCGCATCCCCGACCTTTGTCTTGATGAGTACGCTGGTCTGTGTCATCAGGTCAACAGCCGCCCCGATGATGCCGACATACGGCTGCGGCGGTGCAAAGAACTCATGCGAGTCATCCGGCGCGCGATTCTTGAAGCAGATCCCACTAATTCCGATACGCGCAAACTCGGCCACTTGATATCGGAATATGAAGAGCACTATGAATGCGACTGCTCGAAGGACGAGGTTGAGGTGAGCGGGTATACATTTAAGGGGAAGACGGATTGGGGCAAACAGTTCGTTGATTTGGCGGGAGAACTGCTTGCATCCGATTCGCGGAATCTTATAGCGAGCAAGATTATCGCCCCCGCCGAAATCATTAACATAGCCATATCATGCAGAGACTTTGGCGCACCCTGGCACGCATATTCGATCTTGGCAGAGCTGCGGAGCACGGGGCGCAACAGTCGCGATGTCGGGTTCGCCATGCTGGATATCTTTCGCGATCCATTTGGCCAGATTGCGCCATGCGGAGAGGGGCGAATGCACGATCAGCATGGGGGGTTTCTTTATGACATCAAAAACACAGGCGGTTATATTGATGAAACAGTTTATAATAAACTGGAAGCGATGGATGAGAAATCAAAAAGCGAAGACAAGCTGTTCAGCGACCTTGTAAAAGCGGACATCAGCAACGTCGGCTACCGTAATCCCCGCTGGTATGTTCTTGTCGCCAAACAACTGCTATCCGTAATCGGGCACTTAAGCGAAACCGATGATTTTTTCTTCGCTATCTCAATGATACCGCAATGGAACTACAACGGTGCATTGGATTATTGTCGCCATTGCGAAAAATGCAATGCGACAATTGTATCCAAAATAGCGGAACGTGCTCGAAGAGCACTGGATGAAAGCAGCTTGTTCGCGATATATGTCGCCCTATGCAAATGGGATATGGCGATTGAACTGCTTGACGGTTTCCCGACTTGCTTCCGAGGTATAAACAAATCGCTTGAGCGCATGCGCTGCCTTGCACCTGTCCCTGACGAGTGCGTCAATCCTGTAGGGCCAATCTGCTCGCATGAAACAATCTCGACATTACTTGATGTTTGCGCCGCCGGCGAATGGCTAATTGCGGAATATTGCCGTCTCCGCAGCTCCCCGAACAAGTTTTATGCCGAAGGCCCTTCGCCACAACTGGCGGAACATTTGTATAATCCCGCGCATGTTAGGCTATACGCCTTGATGGGTCTAAGCTGGTGGCGGTTCCCCGTTGATACCGTTAGGAATATTGTCCTGGCTTGGCAGAAGATTCTCGAATCGCCGCAATCCTCTCATGAAGACAAGAGAGCCGTTTTCGTTGAAATTGCGAAATGTCCGGACAAAAATATCTCCTATCCGTCTTTCACAGAATTGTTTTTGACAGGTACGAAGTATTGTTCGGATAGCATTAGAGTCGGGTTTGCAGCGTTTGCTGCATCACGAGAAGACTATGAAGCTGCAATCCGTCTCCTTGGTGGAATACACCTCGTTTATTTTTATCCAAGAGACGGCCACCTAGTGCTGGAAGATCCAGCGGAGTGGAATACATTATACACGCATGCGATGAACGCCGGAACATATCGTATGCGGCTCATCGATGCGATGATAGCCTGTCTGCCGGACGACACCTGCGAAGTGATAACGGTTTCTAGTGGCACTTCGGATTCTGCGGATAGTTTAGACGGCGGTGTTTTTGACGGCGCGTTTCTTAAGGCCAGCGCGCTGGAAGAAGACAACAACTACGATGGCGCATATTCGGTTATGGAATCGAGCTTGGCCAGGCAGAGCCAAAATCGGCCTACGCCAGGCAGAATATTGCTTGCGTGCAAATATGCATACCTGTCCGGTCGGACGGACAAGGCTCTGGCTTGGTGCAAGAAGCTACAGCAAATTAAAGATCTGCAGATTCGTCTCATTTCACAGTATATTTCCCCGATGCTGTCGGAAATGCCCATAGGCCTAGCAATGTTGATTACCGACAGCATTGCTACCCATAAAAGCGGTGAAAAAGCCCAATGCAGACATGATGCCTTGTTGAGGCTTTTGGCTATGGTCGCGGATTCATCTGGCAATGCATTCCTTGATGATGAAGAGTCCAGAAAAGGGGGGGCTATCAGTCTGGCGGGTAACATTCTCTTCTATTATCGAGGCGGGCCATTTGATCGGGCGACAGCCAATCGCTCGCGGGAAAAAGAGACATCGCTGCAAACTCTTCGGCGATATTATGCGCAAGATGGCGCAGAATTATTTGATCTTAAAATGCGCCTGGCTATAATTGAGTCAAGCACACCGGCTCATATGGATGACATCGCGTCCCCCACTTGGTACACACTGCTTCTGCTGAATGCAAGCCGCAATGTGCGGAATGCATACGAGAAACAGGCCCTCGAAAACCAGCGGAAAGTATACGAAGCCCGCCTTGCCGAGCGCAACCAGGTAATCGCCGACATGTCCCACCACATCAAAAATCTGGTGGCAAAGGTGCTGGATCCTTTGCAACATCTGAGAAGTCTTACTACAGATGATACAATGCGAGGCACCGTAGACAATGCTCTGCGTGGCGGGGCTTTGATCCGCGAAATCGTGCAGGCCATGAACCTGTCATACAGAGGAGGCGTTGACGACTTCGTGGGCGACGCGAGATCGACAGAGGCAAGCGGCTATACTTCAATGGAGCAATTGCTGGTCCAGGCCGTGATGTCGGCGCTGACGAATATGTTCGACGGCAAATATTTCAAACGGTTTGTCAACGCCTATTTCCCGACCCGGGACATGTTTGTCCAAAGCAAAAGCCAATTTACGGATTTGCAAGCCCGTGCGCGGGTCTCGGTTGATGATGTATGCGGCTTTGTCCGCTCGCACATGTTCGATCTCGATATTAGGGCCGAGTCCATGCGCAATCTGTATCTGCGCGACGACAACGGCTCGCAAGTAAAAATGCTGATCGTGCTGAACGAGATGTTCATGAACGCGATAAAGTACACCTCCGATTTGAAGCGGGAGCAAAGACGCATAGACTTCGAGTTCGCCAGAGAGGACGGCGTATGCCGCATAGACCTGTCCAATACCTGCTCGCAGCGGCGACCCCAATCGTCCGCCGGCTTGGGCCACGTGGTACTGGAGAACTTTTCGAAGATAATGGGAGGGCAGAGCAAGGTGGTGTTTAGGGATGGTCTGTACAGACTGCTGTTTGAGTTTAAAGACTTCTGGAAGGACGCCCGTGAAAATACTCTACGTTGAAGACGATCTTGCCGCCAATATTCCCCGGATACTGAATCTGTTCGGCCCGCTGCTGCCTAAAACCGTGCGCGACAGGCTAACCCAGTCCGAAAACGATCCCACCGGATATGGCGCAAGCAATATGGAAGTCAAGGCGTGGCTGGCCGAGTCAAGGATTGTAGATGCCGTTTACGAGTTCCAGGACGCGCTTGTGACAATCCGGGACCATTGGAGCGACTACAAGCTCTTCATATTGGACCGGAACCTCACAGACGGGCATGGCGAGTGGGATCCTGACGATGTTTGCCAGGCTTACGGCACCGAAGACCAGGAAATGCTTCTGGAGTTCATTACCAGAGAGGGCGATTTTTTGGTGCACCTGTTGCATCCTAAGCTCAATGAAAGCCTGCCGGAGAAAGT
>SLSH01000325.1 GCA_007130555.1 Bacteroidales bacterium | reverse complement strand
TCAATTGTCTCAAGTGCTGTTTCAATATCATCTTCAGGTCCCCAAAAAATTATTTGTGCGTCATTATCTTTATTAATTTTAAGTTTTTGTTTGATAACTTCAATATCCTTGTCTGATATTACGGGTTCAAACATTTCGGAATGCACCATGTGAGGTTTTTCAATACATGCAATAACTTTAAGGCGGTCTGAAATTTCGTCTGCAAATATTTTACCGGGTTGTGTAAAATGTGATAAAATACCTTTGAACATTGGTAAATTAACGGCATAAAGTTTTTCGCCTTTTTCTTTTGCAGCGATTATATCGGGATTGGAAATTTCAAAATCGCTATAATCCAATTCTTTATAATCTATTTTCCATTTTTTAGGAGTTTTTACTCTTTTTAACAACTCCTCTTTTATAAGCAGTAATGACCATTGTCTGAAACATTCGTTATGCGTAAGTTCGGGTATCCATTTAGTATGTGCCACACCTTTAATTTCCACTCTTGTTCCTCCTCTGCAGCTTACATTTACATCCTGTCTTCCTGCTCCGTTTCCTGTTCTGACTTTTCCGGTGCTTCTGTTCAGAAACCTTATATAGTTGCATGCTTCCATTACCTCATCGGGATTAGTCATATCGGGATAAGTAACTGTTTCTATTAAAGGCATTCCCAATCTGTCGGTTTTATAAATTCTCCAGTGTCCGATATCACTGATTTCTCTGCACGAATCTTCTTCAATACTTAATTGAATAAGTCTTACTTTTTTATTTTTCAGTTGAATTTCGCCTTCTACCCCGAGAATTGCAGTACGTTGAAATCCTGTGGGGATACTTCCGTCAAGATATTGTTTTCGGGTAATATGTACCTCTCCCACTACATTGAATTTACTAAGAATTGTAATTTCAAGGGCAATATCTAGGGCTTGACGATTTATCAAAAACGGAGGAGTATCATCAACTTCATAAGTGCAGGCATTTTCGTTATTTATACGATAAATTATATTTTTTCTGGTCTTAAATTCCATCAAAGCCGTTCCGTCATATTCTCCAAGCTCACTTAAAGTAGGACGCATGTGGCGTATCACTTCTGCATCGAATTCTTCGTTTTGATGATAAATACCGGCAGGGCAACGACAAAAAAGTTTTTTTTCTGTCATCAATTGTTGATGAACTTCAAGACCTGACATAAAACCAATTCTGTCATAATCTTTTTGGGTAGCTTTTTTTCTTTCAATGTATCCTGTCTTTTCTTTTGAGGTATGATAATTTTGAAAAGAATCAAATTTAACTTTCATTATTATTTGCAGATTAAATCAATTTTTATTATTTATTATTTTTAACCCCGCAAATTTAATTTTTGTTTTGATAAATTACAAAAAATGTTTTTAACAAATAAATCTACGCCTTAATATGCCTGTTTTTCCATAAAGGTTTGTAAAAAAATGAAATAACGGGCGTAATAACAATATAAAAAGGATAAAAAACCTGTAAAACGGGTATATACCATAATAAATCCGTTTTTTTATGAAATTTCAGTACCGGAAATAAAAAAGATATATCTATCAAAATTTTACAAAGAATTATTAAAAATAATGATATTGAATAATTATTGCCAAATATCAAAGCAGCATAAACAAAAATCATAGACAGCGACATAAAAAATACTGTTGCTCCGGTAATTATTGCCGAAGGTTTTTTGTATGCTTTTGCTTTTGAAGACCATCTGATACGCTGATTAAAAAATTCGTTAAGATTACGGGGGGCTTTTGTCTTTACAATGCAACATGTATTTTTAATAAAATCAACTTTATGAGCTCCGGATATATAATGCAACAAAAAAACATCATCTCCCGACGAAAATTTATCATTCATTTGATTTTCGGCTTTGATAAAAATATCTTTTTTAATTAAATAATTTGCAGCATTACACATAAAAGGCGTTTTTAAAAATATTCCTGCCGCACCACTGCCGGTAAGACTCAAAAATTCAAGCTGAAATATTTTTGACAAAATGCTTTTTTCGTCAGTAAATTCAACTGCACCGCAAAGCATATCCGTATTATTTTCATACATAAACCCAAGCATGCAGGATATATGATTTTCGTTAATAACACAATCGGCATCGGTAAAAAATAAAATGTCTCCTTTTGCATTACTCACACCATAACTTAATGCACTTTTTTTACCCTGTAAATTATCCGGTAATTGATAAACTCTAATTTTATCGTTGTTTTTTGACAGAGATGTAATTTTTGAATAAGTATTATCTTGCGAATGGTCGTCAATTACAATAATTTCGATATTCCGGTAAGTTTGTTTTAAAACCGATGCGATGCAATTTTCAATATTGTTTTCTTCGTTTCTGACCGCAATAATTATACTGACAAGTACATTATCAACAACGGAATTGTTTGCATTATTTTGTTTGCCCTTCCATGCAAATGCAAATGCCATAATAATAAGGGCATAAATAAACAGGATAATTATTATTAATGTAATTATAAATGTCATTTAAGTTTTACATATTCTTTAAAATATTTAAAAACCAGATAAAAAAGCAGTAAATTGATTTTGTTATATTGCTGATTCTTAGTAATATTATATTGTAAATCCAAATAAGAAAATATACTGCATGACAAAAGTACAAAAATAATTTCAGAAGTATCAGTTTTTTTTACTTCAGGTTAAAAAGTAATATAATTAGTTAAAAAAATTGCTTACGCCCTTTCAGGGCTTAATTGTTTTTTTTTTCAACATACGGACTTCGTCCGATGTTGATGCTTTTGCCCTTTCAGGGCAAGTGAGGATGTTGAAATTCCCCGCTGTTTCCGTTAGTGAATTATCTTGTGTTTTGGAAAAGTGTTTCTCAACCCAGATTTGCAAGTAACAACAACAGATTTCTCCCCCTTCCTGTGTCAGGGGGCGAAAAGACTGGACCAAAGTGGTTATAGTCGGCGACGAAGGCTATGCCCTATATACCGTTTTGCCCGACGTCGCCGACTACACACATCACCTGACCGAGTCATTTCTACGACCACGACTGCTAAGGCGTGGGAGGAGAAATCTGTTGTTTTTTACAAAAATGCCGAATAATGTTGATTATTACACACCTTTCAGGGCAAGTGAGGATATTGAAATTTAATAATCGTTTTGTTTATAATACGGCTATAAGATACTATTGTGTTCTGTTTTTAATCCAATTTATGAATTACCAGTCCTGATCGTAATTTAGGTTCGAACCATGTTGTTTTTGGAGGCATAATATTTCCTGTATCTGCAATATCCAGCAATTGTTTCATAGAAACGGGATACAGAGCAAAAGCTATCGTCATTTCTCCGCTGTCAACTCGTTTTTTCAGTTCTCCCAAGCCTCTGATGCCACCTACAAAGTCAATTCTTTTACTTGTTCTTAAATCATCTATTCCGAGGATTTTATCAAAAACATAATCCGATAACACATTAACATCCAATGTTTTTAACGGGTCATTATCGTCATAGGTATCTTCTTTGGCATTTAGTTTATACCATATTCCGTCTATATACATACTGAATTCGTGAAGTTTTGCGGGTTTGTAAATTTCGCTTCCCATTTCTCTGATATCCATAACATCACTGAGTTTATTCATAAATTCTTCTTTTGATAATCCGTTAAGGTCTTTTATCACACGGTTATAATCAATAATATTAAGTTGATTATCGGGAAAATTTACAGCCATAAAGAAGTTATATTCTTCGTTTCCCGTATGGTTTGGATTTTGCTGTGCTTTTTCGCGTCCGATTCTGCTTGCGGCAGCAGTTCTGTGATGTCCGTCTGCCACATACAAATAAGGCACTTTTGTTGCAAATAATTCTTCGATTCTTTTATTTGTATCAGCAGAATTTACCGACCAGAAATGATGTCCAAAACCGTCTTCTGCAACAAAATCATAATCGGGTTCCTGGTTATCCACAATATTTTTAACTATTTCATCAATTTCGGAAACTGCTCTGTACGAAAAGAACACGGGTTCTATATTTGCATTTGTATATCTTGTAAGCACCATTCTGTCGTCTTCCTTATCGGGACGTGTTAATTCGTGTTTTTTGATTATTTCGTTAAAATAATCTTCGCACCATGCACAGCCGACAATTCCGTACTGAGTTCTACCGTCCATCGTTTGAGCATAAATATAAAACTTCCTTTCCGAATCCTGAATAAGCCATCCGTTTTTTTGTATTTTCTCGAAATTCTCTGCCGCTTTATTATACACGGTTTCGCTATACATATTCGTACCTTCGGGACAATCAATTTCGGCATGAGTTACATAAAGTAAAGATTCTTTTTTTCCTTCTGTCATTTTTGCGGCTTCATCACTGTTCATCACATCATAAGGCAAACAAGACAAATTTTCTACTATGTCCTTTGGAGGACGAATACCTTTAAATGGTTTTAATACTGCCATCTCATTATAATTTTAGTTAAACATTTATTTTTTTTGCAAATATAATTTATAAATTTTAATTCTGAAATATATTATGTAACAGTTATATATCACAATTTACGATTTTCGTTTTTTTTTACACACAAATATCCTGTATTGAGGTAACAGCGAAGTTTTAAACAAAAAATTACGTTGTCATAATGGAATGTCTAAATCTCATAAAATGAGATTTTATAGATGAGTTTTTAAAGGCATAAGGTTCTCAAAAAATGACAAAAGGACTATCTATTATAAGAAAGTCCTTTGATTTGACATTTTTATCGAACACCAATATTATCCCTATTTGGTTGCTCTCCAGCAGAGCCAAAGTCCGTTTATATTGGCAAGAGCAAATTTATAAAAGATATTTTTCAATCAAAAAAAATGTAAAAAAAACACCATGAAAAATGTCTATTACACCAGATTTTATTATTATTTTTATGATAAAGTATAAATAAATTTGTGTTTTATCAAATTTACAAGTATAAAAATTTAGCTTAATTCTTTATGATGTTTATTTCCTTTATACTTTCCGTTAATAAATTTACCACGTTTTTGATATTCTTATAAAAATTTTCAATTACAAGTTCTATAGAAACGGATTCTTCGCCCTCTTTCCAGCAATCGTAATCAGTTACAATTGCGATTACCGCATATTTAATTCCCGCTTCATTGGCAAGAATTGCTTCAGGTGCCGTACTCATATTTATTA
>SLSH01000096.1 GCA_007130555.1 Bacteroidales bacterium | reverse complement strand
TCATAATGACAAACATATACTTTCATTTTGTCGTTATAATCATTTTTTCGTTTATATTGCACCACAAGTTGCTGATTATTACCATTATACATTTGCACCATTTGTGATGCGAGGTAAGATACTTCAAGCTGAACACTATCTTCTATTAAAATTTCATCAGGTTTGAATTTAAAAATCTTGTGTGAAACAAAATCATTATTTCTGAAATATTTGAAAGGGTCTTCCCCTTCAGTTTTGTTTAACAATGTAAAATTGGGATTGCTACCTTCAAGAATATATTTTATAAAACCGTCAAATTCATCGCCTACATTGGAGTTAAGATGTGTTTGGATATATGAATCCAGATAATTCAACCAACTGCCTGTCCATGATGTTTCTTTTAGTAAAACATCGGGTTTTAGTCTATCGCCTTGCCTGTAACTTCTCATATAATGAGGGAAAATACTTGAAACATTAGCTTCTACAGAATTTACAAGAAATTTTTCCAAAGTAGAAAAATAATAAGAAAGATAGTCCCAAGGTCTGCTTATAATATCAAACACTGATTTTGAGTCGGGATTATTTTGCAGAGCCTGATTAAAATGTACTTCAGGTTCGGGTATTGTCAAGTCAGTATCATCCCATACCATTCTGTCTGCTAATGGAGCAGTAGCTTCCATCCAGAAATAATTAGTCAGTAATACCGTCATAAAGTAATCCTGAGTATAATGTTTATATTCATGAGCTAAAGTTCTGCGTAAATCATCTCTGTCGGTGGTATATGTCGGATCAGTAAAAAAGTATCCTCTTAAATCTTTATAACCTGCCGCTGTAATATGTCCTTCGGCTCCTTTACCATGCACTGCAACATATACTTTAAAACGCAGGTATGGAGTCGGTAATCCTAATGATTCAAATTTATTAATAATCTGGTCCATATATTCTCCGATATCCTGAATCATATATGGCGTTCCTCCGTTGTCGGGGTCGGTATTGCTGTTGTGCCATGACTGTTCCCATGATGGCAGTTTTTTCAAACTTAATTCATATCCCATATAAAAATTATCTTCATTCCCTACACCATACTTATATAAAATCAGACAACGACTCCTGGTATGATAATGTGTATATGAACCATGATGTAACTCCCACCACCCCAGCTTTGTCAAATGATTGGTATAAAATACAATAGTGCTGTCTTTTAGTGTTATCCCTCCGTTTTCATATTCAACCCATTGCTGATTTTTATCATCATAATACACCGGTTTATAATTGTCTATATCAAATTCATTAAAAATTTCCTTGTTAATATTTTTAAACTTAATGAACAGTGGCAAATCAAAAATATTTCCACAACTCACATTTACATCATAAACACTGCTTAAAATTGCCGAATCAGGTGCTGCCGGAGGATTTAAAAGTTTCTCAATCGTCAACCGAAAACTACTGTCTGAAAAACCTTCAGGGATAATAATTTCTATACTATCAACGGTAATTGTTAAACTTTGATTAGCTACATTAATAATCGTATCCATAAGCATATCCGAATACCTATTTACGATAATCGTATCACTTATTAAAGTATTACAGGTGCCTTCTTCAACAATATAACGGTAAAATGCGGATGATTTAGGTTCTACTACCAATTTATTTCTTTCTATTGAAATAATGTCTTGTTCAATTTCTTCCGGATTATTTATATCGGAAATATTATGCCATGTAACAGAATCTACTGAAACCTGCCAGCTTATCTCCCCTCTTATTTCTTCGGGAACAAGCAAAGTAAGTATTTGGTCGGTAAACTCATTATTTCCATCATTAATTCTTGATGTAGTAACAAATCCATTAAAATTGAGAGAGTCATTTACATTAAGAATGCTAATCGGTTGGGTTTCAAGTGTCAATAATTTTTTGTATTTTGTATTAGTAATTCTGCAAACATAAGTTCCTTCGTCTTGTCCTCCAAAATCCGGAAAAATTAATATGGCTCCTGTTTGAACTTCCTGTCCGTTTCTATACCATTTATATTCGTTATTCGGATGAGATAATTTACTGATTGTCCGTATATCAATAACCACAGAATCTTCATCTTCAAAAAAGAATAATGAATCGCTGACTGCGACTGTTGCCTGGTTCCAGTAATTAAATTCATAATTGTCTGTATAAACCGTATCATCGGGCATCATCGAAGCAGCTATATCGCTAAAAATCAATCGGTTTTCTCTTACATCAAGATCTCTTATATTCAGATGACTAAGAGGAGGCAATAGACTTGATATTTGATTATTTTGTAAAAACAAACTTTGAAGATATCCAAATGTAGAAAAACAGAAAGGAACATTAGTTAATTTGTTTGAATTTAATGCCAGAGTTCTTAATGTTGACAGATTTTCAAAACTTGACGGCAATTCTTCTAATTGATTATTAGCAAGATATAAATCATATATTTTTACTAGATTGCAAAATGACTCGGGCAAATGTGTTATCTGATTATCGGACAGGTTTAGTTCCCATAGTGCAGGCATTTCGCCAAGAGCAGGCGTAGTAGTAATATTATTGTTCCGCAAATCAAGTCTGTAAAGTTTTGACAGATTACTTATTGAAACCGGAATTGAATCAATCATATTATTATAAGCAACAATTTGCTGCAAATTAGATAGATTTCCGATACTGTCGGGCAAAGCAGTAAATTGATTATTTTCAATTCTCAAAGTTTGAAAATGTGTAAAATTACAAATAGCATTAGGCACCATTCCACTAAAAGAGTTATCATTTACATATAAATTTTGCAGATTTGTCCAGTTACCGATTTCTTCGGGCAAAACACCCGTAAACTGATTTTCCGATACATTAAATTCTCTGATTTCTGTTAAATTTCCAATTTCAACAGGGAGATTTCCTGATAATTGATTTCTCCACAAGTTTACTTTTCTTAATTTGGTCAGTTGACCAATATCAGGACTTATGACACCTGTAAGTTCGTTTTCGAATAAATCAAGTTCTTCAAGTTCTGTAAGTTGATATATTTCATTAGGAATTGTCCCTGTAAGTCCGCCTCTCCGCAATATTAATGATTTTAGTTTTGTAAGATTTCCTATTGACACAGGAATTGTTCCTTCTACCGAAATGCTAAGATATTCAAGATTTACGAGATTTCCAATTTGTTCAGGCAATGAAACGGGAGTAGAATTCGGATAATAATTAATTGCGAGTTCTTTAAGTTCAGTTAAATTAGTAATAGATGACGGTAACTGACCGGTAATAACACCTCTGATATTAAAATTTCGTAAAGCGGTAAGGTTTCCGATTTCTTCAGGTATAATTCCCTCAAGGTTATTAATTAGATTCAGACTAATAACCCTTTCGTTCATTACGATTACTCCTTTCCAGTTAACAACAGGGGTATTTAAATCCCATCCGGTTGTTTCGTTCATACTATTATGAAAACTTACTAATGCCAGTGAATCAGTTTGACTGACAATAAAAGGAAACGGCGATATAAATCTCACTCTTGCTACATTGGTTCCAAAAATATTGCCTCCAATATTCATAGAGCTGTTATTGTTTAACAAGAAATAACCGTTATAATTTCCTCCCCATCCGAAATTTATATGAATAAAACCTTCAGTATCATATCCGTCAAGTACAACTGCATGTCCGGGGTCTCCATATAATTCGCAATAAATCGGTCGTCTTTTATTTATTTCATTTAAAAGATAAAAAGTTTCGCCTGAGCCTAAATGGACATTATAACGAAAGTATTTCTGCAATACATTATAATAATCGGATGCAGTCGGCACGCTACCAGTACTGCCTGTCTGACTATATCCGCAGTAGTCCATATCCATTCCGACCCCGACATGAAAAGAAAGAAGTTCATAGTCATCATTAGTCGAATTTATCCAGTTATATGTTGTATTCTCAAAATCTGCACAAAGAGTTCCGTAAACAGGATGCTCGTAGCAGTTTGAATCAGTTCCTGAGTCAGGATATTTATAATAGCACATTATCAAAGCCATTGCTGTTGCGGCACAACCGGTCGGACAATTACCTACATTCTCGTGATAAAATTGATTTAAACTAACACCGACACTATCCAATAATGGTTCTACATAAGATTTTGTGCTTTTCGTTATATTTTTTTCGGGCAAAATCAATATCTCTGCATGTTCATATCCGTTCAGAAGTGCTTTCATAGCATCGGGAATATTATCAGACGGGAAATATCCTGTTAAAGAATAACCGACAATAATATATTCTCCTCCATTTTTAGATACTACTACAAAACCTCCGTCTTTATTCTGAAAACAAAAAAGAGGATTTGAAACAGTGTCCGCAGATTTATAGACTCCTTTTAAACTTATTGCTGACTTCTCAAAACCTTTTTGTGAAAAAAAGAACTCTTGTGCATTTATTCTTGCATAATCTTCTGAAATATTTTGTGCTTGTACTATTAAAATACAGGAAATAAACAGAAAAATAAGACTCAATTTAATTATATATATATTACTATTGGTTTTCATATTACCATTATTTTAATTAATTCAAAAATTTGTTTATTGTCATTTTCAATCTTTAACAAATAAATTCCTGAAGGCAAATCAATATTTATAATTGATTTGTCTGTAATTTGTTTTAATAAAACAGGGTATCCTTTGTTATCATAAAGTGTAATATCCAGTTTTTCGTTAATATTATTAGGATTAATAATTATAAAATCGGATGCGGGATTTGGAAAGATTTCAATTGTACATAAATCTTCCGATTCTTCATCAATATTTACCTGATTAGAATTTTTACTGCAAGTACAATTTTCAGCATCGGTAACTTTTAGAGTAAAACTTTCGGCTGCCGGTAAATTTGCTATTTCCAGAATAAGTGTATTTCCTATATATTCAGAATCTCTGTACCATGAATATTCATAAGGCAATGTACCCCCCTGAACAGAAACATTTTCTCCCAAAACTATGGAATTAGCTGTTTCATAAAACAATTCATCGGCAATAATTTCAAGTTCTTCTGCCTGGTCAATCATAACTTTAACGAAAATTTGCGCCTGTACATTTACAGTAAAAAATAGCAGAACCGACAAGACAATATTTCGTATTATTTTAGTTTTCATAAATACAATAAATTTAAATTAATTTTAATTACATATTTAAATAGTTTAAGTATTTGAATTTGGG
>SLSH01000074.1 GCA_007130555.1 Bacteroidales bacterium | reverse complement strand
TAAACAATAAATAAGATAATAAAATGACTGTATTATGTTTAATTCACAATCATTTTTACATTTATAATTTCATTTGTTGTTTCATTATTATAGTTAATTTTTACTGTATATAAACCTGAAGTTAAATCTGAAACATTAAATTCAAATTTATTCTGACCTTTTATAAGATTTATATTTTCAAGTTTCTTAACTTCTCTGCCTAAAACATCAATTAGTGATATTTCTGCCAGACCGATTTTATAAACATCAAATTGTACATAGATAATGTCATTTGCAGGATTTGGATAAACCTGTAGTTTAAATAATTCAGAGTCTGTAATTAATGAAGTTCCGTCAGTAAGTTTTGGTATTTCTATATTTACCGGCGAAATAACATCAAAATTCGATGTTGAAACAAGACTTGTATGCCCTGTTAAATAAAAATCATCAACTGTTTGTTCATTGTCAATTGTTTCGAATTCAAGATTCAGAAATATTTCGTCAGAAGAAATATCAAATGAAGAATAAGGCTGTGATACATACAATATCCTGATTACTCCGTTTATATCCGTTACAAGAAAATCCTGTTCCGAATTTATTATTTCGCTGATACCTATGTTTATATCGTTATCAATAAGTGAATCATCAATATTTATATTTGCAGATATTAACATAAACTTATCAGAAGGATATGATAACTCCAACTGATATCCGGAGATATTTTCATAATCCGTTTGGACATATACGGGCAGTATAAATGTATTTTCTTCTACAATTAAAATATTTTCGGTTTCAATAATAAAGTCATCTGTTTTATCATATTTACCGCTATTCCAGTTATGTGTTGAAAAGTCATTATACAAATAAGCTGTTGCCGAAGCGTTATAATCTCCATAAGCAATAAGCACACATTGATAATTAGTAATATTTGAATTGATAGTTATTTGATCGCTTCCACTCATCCAAGTTCCGAGAGGGAGGAAGTTTTGCATATCAATAAGGTCAGGATTAAACGGATTTACGATTTTTGTTTGCAACATTGACACATCAGCTGCATTTAAACTTCCGTCATCATTAAAATCCATTGCATTTAAATAAAAATCGTCAAATTTGAATCTTGCATCTCCGGGGTTCAAGATATGAGTTCTGAGCATACCAACATCAGCGGCATTTATTCCTGTACCTGAATGTATCCATTTGTTATAATCATTATTTAATTTATGGTATTCTAATATATAATCTCCTTCGTTTGGGATATAATTGATTGTAAACATTCCTTCGTTATTTGTGGTGTCTCTGTTTATTTCGATTTCCATAGGAGTTTTTAGGATAACAATAACGCTGTCAAGATTATATATGGGATTATTATATGTAGGTTCGTCCGGAGTTACATTAACGCGTCCTGCATATTTTACTTTTCCGCTTACGGTATAACCTCCGTCTGCTCCGCAAATTTCACTATTATTCCATAAGGCTTCAATTTCATTCCAGTTGTCATCTATTATCATTTCAGCCAAAGGATTTCCTGTCCATATTATATCTGTACAAATTTCACCTATTCCTTTATATTTGAACTGCAATCCCAGAAGGTCTCCGTTTGTAACGGTTGAACTGCCATAATCTGTTGACCAAAGTATGGTTTTAGTGTCGGGTTGTCCGTCAACTTCGGATACGGTTAAAGAGCTTCCCTCTAATTGATATCCGACATAACCAAGATACTCCAGTATCTCTAAATTAAACATAATACTGCCCTGAATACCTAGAGGGTGCATGCCTTCCGGTAATCCATTTACAGACATTACTACGGTAATGGTATTATTAGTATAAACATCATAATGATTGGATAATTCAACATATACGTTATAATCAGGTAAATTTGTGGTAAAACTTAGTTGTTGTCCGTAAGCCGTACCTTCGCTGTTGGTTGCATAAGCACGTAAATAGTAATTAGTTCCGGGATCAAGTTCGGATAAATTACTTGTAAAATTACCTATACCTGTGCCGTTTGAAGTTATTCCCAGATTGGTTTGAACCGTAGGATTTTGAGAAGTACTCCAAACTACTCCTCTTGCAGTAACTGTCGCTCCTCCGTCGTTAATGACATTTCCTCCTGATGTTGCAGTAGTAGTTGTAACTTCTGTAATTGGAGTTGTTTCTACACTTGGAGGAAATTCCTCAATTATATCTTCAATATCAAATTGAACATGAGATCTCCATCCTGTTTCAGTTAGTGAATTAGTCCATAAAAAAGTATTTGAGGTGCTATTATATTGCCTTGCTCTTCTTGACCAGTTGCTACATGTAGGAGGATTATCATAAATTGCTGTATAACTCCATTGAGGAGGAGTAGCCATTATAGCATTGGATTTTTTAATAAGCATAACTTGTAAATTATCCTCATTATTGTAATAGAATTTATCATCTAAATCTACTTTCATCCAACCTGAAGATGCATTATTAGTAAAACTACCGTCAAAAACTTTTGTATAACCTGCTTGCGAAGTAGTTCCTGTAGCTAAGTTTGAAATCGAAGTATGTCTCATCCATATTTCAACATTTGTTATATTTGTATTTGTACCTGATGTTTTATGATATGCTATTGAAGTAATATAACCAATTTTATCAATTTCTTCTTGTAAATAGATTGCTTCATAAGCATTATATCTATTTTCCGAATTATGAATATTAAAAGGGTAAACATTCGTATTGTTTGAATTTTCACATCCTGTTGAACCATAAGTAATAGTAATAGTCTCAGTTTGTACTGTAGATAAAGTTACAAAACTAACTTGGTTTCCATAAGCTGTGATTTCATTATTAATTGCATAAGCACGTACATAGTAAAGGGTTCCAGGGATAAGTCCTGTTAAATTACTTGTAAAACTGCCTAACCCTGCACCGTCATTTGTAATACCTTCGTGTACTTCAACAGTAGGATTTGCAGAAGTACTCCAGACTACACCTTTTGATGTAACGGCAGAGCCTCCGTCATCAATTACATTTCCTCCGCTTACGGCAGTTGTATATGATATTGAAGTAACCTGATTGGTTGTAACTGCTAAAACATCAGTACCGGAAGTATTAACTATATTACTTGGTTCACTTTGATTATGATTACGATTAAGAGCCGTAACAAAGTAGAAATATGGATCAACCGAATATGGAGGTGTATCTGTAAATGTTGTTGTTGGTTGTATAGATATCAGGTTTTCGGGATTATTAATATCATCAGGAAAAACAGGTGAAGTCGAAGAATTAATTCTATACACGGCATACCTGATAAGGTCATCTCCATAAGCAGGAGGGGGAGGAGCATCCCACTGTAATTCGACCGTCTGTTCATCTTCCCAGTAATACGATAGATTAGAGGGAGGACTTAATGGTGCATATAAAACATTTTTCCATTGAAATGACGGAATAATTGCCGGATATTTATAAAGATTATTTTTCAAAGTATCTTCAAAACCTTGTGAATGAAAATGTGTAATATTTTTAGCCCTGTAAAAAACTCCACCTTCAATACCATTATGTTGACGATTAAAACGAATTTGTAAAGGAATTTCACTTTCATTAAACAATGTACCGCCCCATGTTTGACTGTCGCTTTTGTAGGATCCGTGTCCTATGTATAAACGGCGGTTATTTCTTACAGATTCCCACCATGGAGCCAGTGTTGCATAATCCTGTCCTCCTCCGAACGCCCAGTATAATTGGGGAGTGAGATAATCAATTATTTCATTTTGCATCCACGAAACGGCATCTGCATAAATTACATTATAAGCGTCTAAACCAGAAATTCCATCGGGTACTCCGTTTTTCCATATTCCAAACGGACTTATTCCAAAAATTACATGTGGTTTAATTAAGTTTATGCTGTCATATACGTTTTCTATCAGCAGGTTTACATTATCGCGCCTCCAGTCTCCGATATCGGTAAAGCCTCTTGGATATTGAGCAAATGTTTCGGCGTCCTGGGTACTTATGCCGGGATTATACGGATAAAAGTAGTCGTCAAAATGAATTGCATCTATATCATATCTTCTTACAACATCCGATACTATTTTAGTAACAAATTCTCTGACTTGCGGTAATCCCGGGTCAAGAATCTTAAGACCGTTACTGAAAGTGATTACCCAGTCTGGATTTTGATTTACTACATGATTACTTGCAAGAGAATTAGGATCTCCGCTTGATCTTAAAGCCCTATAAGGATTAAACCATGCATGAATTTCCATCCCACGTTTATGAGCTTCTTCAACTGCAAATTCCAAGGGGTCATAATAGGGATTAGGAGCTTTGCCTTGTTCTCCTGTAAGCCAATACGACCAAGGTTCGTAAGGAGAATCATATAATGCATCACATTCGGCACGAACTTGAAATACAACAGCATTGATACCTGCATTATGTAATTTATCAAATAGATTTATCATTTGTTGTTTTTGATCAGCTGTACTAGCATAACGTGAATCAGGCCAATCCAGGTTATAAATTGTCGGAATCCATGCTCCGCGAAACTCCCGCAATGCATAATCAGTTCCCGAATAATACTGCTTTAAGGTTTTTAACTTTTGAATATGTAATTTCAGTAAATCATTCATAATATTTCCTGTCTTAATCCAACTTACAGGTCGTTCCGGCTCTGTATCAACTTCATACATTAAAAACCTGTCTTCCAGAATAACTGTATCATGGTCATATAATACGTAATCAGTTTTGCCATTAACATCATGATTAATGTTAATCCCCTGTGAAAATGAATAAATACAAATGAATAGTAAACTTAATGCTAAAACGAGATTTTTCATAATAAGTAATTTTTAATTTTATATATGCACTTAATACAGCTATTAATAATATTATTACTTACAAAAATAATAAAAAAAACTTAATGAAACGAAAAAAGTGAAATAATAATTTAACAATGTGGTGGTAAAAACAAAATTAAGTTTTTAAATATATTAATCCTGTTTTGTTTAATACATGACAAAACTTTTATTATCCGGCATTTTTGTAAAAAATAAAAGATTTCTCCACCCTCGCCTTTTATGGCGTGGTCGTCTAAAAAACTTTGTGTCGGGATGTGTTATGTCGCCGATATAAATCACCTTTATTAGTGCCATCCTATATTTGATAAGTATAATTCATTATATATTTAATCGTTTTTATCTTACATTTTACTAAAGTATAATTAAC
>SLSH01000026.1 GCA_007130555.1 Bacteroidales bacterium | reverse complement strand
GGAAATCCCGAAAATGAAGTTTGCGACAAACTTGCCGTTGAAGCTTCAAAAAAAGATAAACTGCTTATTGACGAAGCATACGAAATTTCTGTTAGTGAAGAGAATAATGGGTTGTTTTAGAAAAACATAAATTTTTGATTTTTCTTCAACGCCTCTCCATTTCAAATATTTCAAGATTTTTTACTCTGCTTTCGTGAATTTCAAATCTTACAATGGTTTTTACATTATGCAAACCTGAATTTCCTGCTGCACCGGGATTTATGTGCAGTAAACCGAGTTTTTTGTCATTTATTACCTTTAAAATATGTGAATGTCCGCAGATAAATAAATCGGGAGGATTTTTGTGGATTTCGGTCTTGACATAGGGAGAATAATTCCCCGGATATCCCCCGATATGAGTTATCCATACATCTAAATTGTCAATTTTAAACCGCAGATGTTCTTTTGTACGTATTCGGATATTGGTGCCGTCAATATTGCCATATACCGCCCTCAGAGGTTTAAAATTATATAACTTTTCATAACACGGCAGACTTCCTATGTCTCCTGCATGCCATACTTCATCAACATCTTTTAAAAAATCAAGATACTGATTGTCAATAAATCCGTGTGTATCCGATAATAATCCGATTTTTATCATTTTTTATTAAAATTCAGTCAATATTTTGTGCGAATAAACTATTTTTACAAAAATAATAGATTTTTTTAGATATGAATTTGTTTTATATACCGGATATTATCGAAAGTCAGCCCGTATTAAATGATATGGAAACTCATCACTGTGCAAAAGTCCTGCGTAAGCAAAAAGGAGATATAATAAATATAACTGACGGAAAAGGGAATTTATATGACGCGGAAATTCTTGAAATTCATAAAAAAAATACTTTTTTAAAAATTACCGATAAAAAAACCGGATACGGAAAGCGTGATTATTATCTTCATATTGCAATTGCTCCGACAAAAAATATTGACAGATTTGAATTTTTTCTTGAAAAAGCTACCGAAATAGGTGTTGATGAAATTACTCCGCTTATCTGCAAAAATTCCGAAAGAAAAATAATCAAACCCGAAAGACTGAACAAAATAATTGAATCGGCAATGAAACAATCATATAAAGCCTATCTTCCGAAATTAAACGAGGAGATTATCTTCGGGAATTTTGTGAAAAATGCGGAGAAAGAACAAAATAAATTTATTGCACATTGTAATAATGATGAAAATAAAGTTTATCTGGGAAAATTAATAAAAAAATCTTTGAAACATACCATATTAATTGGTCCTGAGGGAGATTTTACTACTGAAGAAACAGATTTGTCTATTACAACCGGCTTTGTTCCTGTTTCGCTTGGTAACAGCAGATTAAGAACGGAAACAGCAGGAATTACGGTTTGTGATATAGTTGCGGTTGTAAATGAAATTTAAGTTTGGAATTGTTTAGCTGTTAGTAAGATGTCCGTAGGACATGGACATTAATAAAAAGTACTATAACTCTTATGTCTTTTTCCCGTAGGGAATATACAGTTATTACAAAATGTCTATGTCCTGACGGACAATAGTTAAACTATGTTGGTATGACTTTTTTATTAATGTTAAAACCCTGACGGGTTAAAAGTTTGTTTGAGTTAGTTCCATTTTTTTACAAATAGGGAACGCCGGTAGCGTTTGCTTCAGAAACTATAAGCAAAAAAGTCCGTTAGACTTTCCTGTTTGTAAAAAAAGGACGAACCAAACCGAATTTTTAAGTCCGTAGGACTTACCTGTATATTGTGTTCAAATAAAGTAAATTATGTTTCTTGCAGTAAAGTTTTGTCAAGAAAAAATAAAGTTTTATTTATTTAAAAAATATTTTTATTTTTGCAATCAAATTTTAATAAACCCAATAATAAAATTAATTAAATTTAATATTATGAAAAATTTAAAAAGCGGAGAATTTTTAATTAAGAAGACAGACTTTAATAATGTCTTTATTCCGGAAGAATACAATGAAGAGCAAAAAATGATTGCTCAAACAATAAAAGATTTTATTGATGCAGAAATTTATCCGAGATTAGATGACCTTGACAAGCAAGACAGAGAATTGATGCGTGAAATTCTTGGTAAGGCTGCCGAATTAGGTTTAATGGGTATTGCTATTCCCGAAGCTTACGGCGGGTTTGAACAGGATTTTGTTACTCAAATGCTGGCAGCCGAGAAAATCGGTGCCGCTTACTCGTTCTCTGTTGCTTTTATGGCTCATACGGGAATAGGCACTTTGCCGATAATGTATTACGGAAACGAAGAGCAGCGCCAAAAATATGTAACCAGGCTTGCAAGCGGAGAATCTGTCGGAGCATATTGCCTTACCGAGCCCGGTGCAGGTTCCGATGCAAATTCTGGTAAAACAAATGCGGTTCTATCCGAAGACGGAAAACATTATATAATTAACGGACAAAAAATGTGGATTACAAACGCAGGATTTGCAGATTTGCAAGTAGTGTTTGCAAAAATTGATAATGACAGAGTACTTAGTGCATTTATTGTAGAAAGCAATATGGAAGGCGTTGTTATCGGTCCCGATGAACATAAGATGGGAATTAAAGGTTCATCAACCGCCCAGATTTATTATAATGATGTTAAAGTTCCCGTAGAAAACCTTATCGGTAAAAGAGGCGAAGGATTCAGGATTGCATTGAATATTCTGCACATGGGTAGAATCAAATTGGGTGTGAATGTACTCGGTGCAGGAAAAAAAGCAATTAACGATTCGGTTATCTATGCCAATGAACGTAAACAATTCGGAAGGCTTATTTCTACTTTCGGTGCAATAAAATATAAACTTGCAGAGCAGGTTATCAGAACATTCGGACTTGAATCAGCAATTTATCGCGTCAGTAAAGATATTGAAGATTTAAAACAAATTCTTAAAACCGAACTGCCCGATGTAGGACGTGCAACGATAGAAGCAATAGGAGGATATGCAATTGAAGCCGCCATACTTAAAGTTTACGGCTCCGAAGTTCTTGATTATGTAGTTGACGAAGCAGTTCAGATTCACGGAGGTATGGGATACTCTGCCGAAATGGCTACCGAAAAAGGATACAGAGACTCCAGAATTAACAGAATTTTTGAAGGAACAAACGAAATTAACAGAATTATCGTTGTCGAAACCACTCTGAAAAAAGGCAAAAAACCCGATTTTAACCTTGATGCAAAAACAGAAGAATTATATAATTCGCTTGATAATATTCTTGCCGGAAAAATTGAGACCGGAGATTATTATCAGGAAAAATTCAGTTATCTGGAAAACTTTAAAAAAGTAATCTTACTTGCAATTCATGCAGCATCTAAAGAATTTGGCAAAGACTTGTTAATGGAGCAGGAGGTAATAAATAATATCAGCGATATGATATCCAAAACCTATGTTTCTGAGTCTCTTGCATTAAGAATTCAAAAAATTGACAATAATAAACTTAAGTCAAATATTGATGTTTATAAAGATATTTTGGATGTTGAGATTTACGATGCAGCATTTTTAATAAAAAAACACGGGATGGAAGCAATAAATTCATTGTCGCAGGAGCCGAATAAAGAAAAACTTATTCAGGTTATCAACAAATTAACCGATACAAAAGGAGTTAATGTAAAAGATGCCAGAAGAAGAATTGCAGATGTGATAATTGAAGATAACGAGTATAAATTTTAAAAAGGAATTATTATATTAATCAAATAATAAAAATAATGAAAATGAAAAAAGTAAATATTATTTTATTGTCTTTAGTTGTGTTATTCTCTTGTCAATCGGCAAATTCAAAAACAGAAACACAAAGTAACATTAATTCAGAAACTAAAACTAAACGTATGGAAGAAGAACCAAAAAAAGCCAATCGGTTTGTTGTTATCGAAACAAGTATGGGAACTATTAAAGGTGAATTATTTGAGGATTTGGCACCAATTACCACTGCAAATTTTATAAAATTAGTAGAAAAAGGATACTATGACGGTTTGATTTTTCACCGGATAATACCTAATTTTATGGTTCAAACAGGTTGCCCAGAAGGAACCGGCAGAGGCGGTCCGGGATATTCAATTCAGGATGAATTCGGGGCCGGATTAAAACATGACAAACCGGGTGTGTTTTCAATGGCAAATGCAGGACCAAATAGTGGAGGTAGCCAATTCTTTATCACTCATGTACCAACAACATGGCTTGATGGGAAACATGCCATCTTCGGACAGGTAGTTGAAGGTATTGAAGTGATTTTTGCAATGGCAGAAGTTGCTCGAAATAATATGGACAGACCGGATGAAGATATCGTAATGAATAAAGTCTATATTGTTGATAGTATTGAATAAATCAATAAATTTGACGCATTTTTTACTGTATTTTACAATGTTTTTTGCCAGTCTGTTAAGCAGTTACTAATTGTTTTTAAGTAAATACTTTATATTTAGAATTCTTGCTACCGCAAGGTTGTGTATTTTTGTTTGTAAAAATTTTCCTTTCCAAACCACAAAACAGGAAGCGGAGCGCCGGTACGGGTGTAAAGAAAAACATAAAAAATGTAACCGAAAAAAAGGCACCTGTTTTGATTTTTGCAACACCCATTTTGTAAAGTCATCCCGCATAAATAAAGGCTTTCAAATCTTTTATTGTTAATGTGCGAAAGATAGGAGTAATTGATACTTATAAAGTGAATGCCAATCAAACAATTAACTTTACTCAACCCAAAGGAATGTATATAATTCAGGTTGAAAGTGAAAGCGAAGTATCAAATCATAAAGTAATTATTCAATAATTATAAAAACAATATTCTGAAAAAGCTCACTAAATAAAATTTTAGTGAGCTTTTTTATTTATACCAACGAAAACACTTTTAAATTTGTCTATATAAATATAATTTTGTATATTGCAAATAAATTTAAATTTCAAAAACTTGTGTTTATGAGATGTAATTTTTTATTATTGTTTTTTTCATTTGCATTAGTTTTATTATGCATTTCTTTTTATAGCCATGCACAATACGATTTTGTCAAAAATAAAGGACAATGGCACGAAAATGTGCTTCATAAAGTAAGTCTTAATAACGGAGCGATTTTTCTTGAAGATAATTGTATTACTTATAATTTTTTCAGAGAGGGAGATATGGCATTTTCTTCTGCTCATCATGATTATGAGTTTACGCCTCCTGAATTAATAAAACATTTCCATGCATATAAGGTTCATTTCCGGAATTCCAATAGAAATCCCGAAGTTATTCCTGATAAAGCTTTTGATGATTATCTGAATTTTTACATTGGTAATGACCCGTCAAAGTGGGCATCACGCGTACCGAAATATGAAGAAATATATTACAAAGACTTGTATGACGGCATAGATTTTAAATTTTATCAGAATTATGAAGGATTAAAATATGATTTTATTGTCAGACCAGGTTATAATCCGAATAATATTGTATTGGAATATGAAGGAATTGATAATATTTTTATTGAGAACGAAAATGTTAAAATTATAACTTCTGTTAATGAAATTATTGAGGTAAAGCCTTATGCGTATCAAATAATAAATAATAAAAAAATTGAAGTTAAATGCAATTATAATTTAAAGCGTAACCGTTTAAGTTTTGAGTTTCCGGATTCTTATGATAAAAATTATGAACTTGTAATTGATCCCAGTTTGGTTTTTTCAACATATACGGGCTCAACGGGTGATAACTGGGGATTTACTGCAACATGGGATTATGAGGATAATGTATATGCAGGAGGTATTGTTTTTGATGTCGGTTATCCTACTTCAACAGGAGCATATCAGGTAAGTTTTGCGGGAGGTACGCCGTGGAACCCCGCTTCAAATTGGTATGCAAATGGTTGTGATGTCGGGATTATCAAATATAATGAAGATGGTACTCAAAGATTATTTGCTACTTATCTCGGAGGAACCGGAGGTCAGGAAATGCCCCACAGTCTTGTTGTTACCGAATCAAATGATTTATTGATTATGGGGACAACAGGTTCTCCCGATTTCCCTATAAGTCCAAATGCGTACAGAGATTATTTTATGGGTGGGGATAGTGTGGTTTATGATAATGTAATAGGTTTTCACGAAGGAACAGATATTTTTGTTACAAAACTTAGTGAGGACGGAAGTCAATTGTTAGGAAGTACTTATATAGGCGGAAGTTCGAATGACGGATTAAATTTTAAAATTCATTATTCTTATCATGGATGGGTTAAACAACACGGAAATGATTCATTATATGCAAACTACGGAGATGGTGCCAGAGGAGAAATTATTGTTGATGACCTTGATTATGTATATGTGGGAACAACTACTTTTTCAAATGATTTTTCACAGGGAATTAATCCCGGATTTCAACCAAACAGCGGTGGCGGACAAGAAGGCATAGTTTTTAAAATGAATCCCGATTTATCTCAATTAATTTGGAGTACATATATCGGTGGAAGCCATGATGATGCCGTATTTAGCATTGATCTGAATAATCAATATGATGTTCTTGTTGCAGGAGCAACTGTGTCCCATGATTTCCCTACTACTGTAAATGCATACAGTCCGAATTTTAACGGAGGCAATACGGATGCATTTGTATCAAAAATAAGTAAAAACGGAAATAGTTTATTAAGCAGTACTTATTACGGCTCCGAAGAGTTTGATAATGCTTTTTTTGTAAGAACAGACAGATTTAATAATGTCTTTATAACAGGACAAACAAAAGCAACAGGTTCGACATTAATACATAATGCAGGATATTCAATTCCTAACAGCGGACAATATATTGCAAAGTTTAACAGCGATATGAGTGAACTGGAATGGTCAACCGTTTTCGGAACAGGAAACGGAAAACCAAATATATCAATTTCCGCTTTTGATGTTGATATTTGCGACAGAATATATCTGGCAGGTTGGGGAAGAGACTGGCCTCATTCATTTTACAATGAACACGGAGATTATTATACGTGGGATGATACTTTTGGCACAAAAGGTATGGAAGTTACTCCTGATGCAATACAAAGCGAAACAGACGGAATGGATTTTTATATTATGGTATTAGATGAAGATGCAAATGAACTTGAATATGCTACTTTTTTTGGTGAATTAAGATATGCGGGGTGCGGAGCCTCGGGCAGAGACCATGTTGACGGAGGTACAAGCAGATTTGACAGGAAAGGGCATATAATACAATCTGTTTGTTCAAGTTGTGGAGGTTGCCAGGAATTTCCGACATATCCCGATAATGTATGGTCAACTTCCAATAATGCTTCAAATTGCAATAATGCTGTTTTTAAAATACAAATAATTGAAAATCTTGCACTTGCAAATTTCGACCCCGTACCTGCCGGTTGTGCTCCTTATACGGTGCAATTTAATAATACTTCGCAAGGAAATGTTATTGAATGGGATTTCGGAGACGGAACTACATCAACCGAAGAAAATCCCGAACATACATATACATCAGGAGGAGCTTTTACTGTAACTTTAATTGTTAACGACCCGATGAGTTGTAATATAAATGACACATTAAGCAGAGTTATTACAGTTATGGATCCTGATGACCCGACATATTTGCCGGATATTGAGATATGTCCGGGCGAACAAGTAGTTATTGGTCCGACAACAAATTTCCCTCCCGAAACAACGTTTTCTTGGATACAAGGTGGAAATTTAAATAATTACAGTATTAAAAATCCTGTAGCAAATCCTTCGGGAACAACTAATTATATTTTGATTGCCGAAGAAATTTGTGTTGATACAATTTATCAAACAGTATTAATTTATGAACCTGATGTAGATATTACTGTTCCTGATGATATGATTATCTGCGAGGGAGACGAGGTTACTTTAACTGCCGGTACAACATCGCAGGTAGATTCATGGGAATGGTCTGATTCTCCTACATTTAATAATATATTGTCTCAGTCTCAAAGTTTTACGGTATCTCCAACTTCATCAGGAACATATTATGTGAGGGCAACAGAAAATATATGTAATTTATTTGTAGTAGAACAGGTTAGTGTTTTTATTCATGAGTTTAATTATGATATTAGTACTGATGTAATTATTTGTGAGGACGACAATACAAATATTACGATTGTTAATAATAATCCTGCAGACGAACTGAGTTATTTATGGAGTCCTTCGGAATTTATTCAATCGGGAGAAAATACCAATAGTCCTTTGGTTGCACCGGAATCAAATACAACTTTCTATGTTACTATTACAAATCAGATTGGTTGTGTTACAACTGATACCGTTAAGGTCGAAATCAACTATCTTATGTTTGCGACCCCTGTTTTAACTCATAATCCTTGTTATAATGATTGTAAAGGAAGTGCGGTGGTTTCTGCGGAAGGAATTCCTCCTTATGAGTATTTTTGGAGTAATGAAGAATATGGTGGAGGCATAACAGGTTTATGTGTAGGAACTTATGATGTAACCGTAATTGATAATTTAGGTTGTACCGCACATACAAGTGTAGAAATTACCGAACCTCCCGAACTGACAGGAGAATTTACCAGTATTAAAGACCCTGAATGTGACGGTATAGGTTACGGAGCTGCCACAATTACCGCATACGGAGGAACACCGGGATATACTTATCAATGGTCTTACGGTGGGAATGAGCAAACAAACAATACATTGCTTGTAGGAACAAACTATGTAACTATAACCGATAATAATAATTGCAAACTTGTTGAAATAATAGAAATGGAAGCTCCGGGGGACTTGATTTCTTCTATAGCTGATTATGAAATGATAACATGTTACGGTTATTGCGACGGAAGTATTGCTGTTACGGCAAGTTATGGACCGGAGCCATACTCATATTACTGGTCAAATCAAGAAAGTACTCCTGAAATTGATAATTTATGTGCCGGACAATATATAGTTACTATTATTGATGCAATTGATTGTGTGTCTCATCAACAAATGTGGATAACACAGCCGGATACTTTGATTGCACAAGCAACAGCTATCCAGGAAATATTATGTTATAATGAATTGGGAAGTATTGGCGTTTATGTTACAGGAGGAACACCCGAGTATTCATATAATTGGGATACAGGAGAACAGAATGTCAGTTTGACAGATGTAGAAGCAGGAATATATAATGTAACAGTAATAGATAATAACGGGTGTGTTGATTCTTCGGAAATATATCTTAGTCAGCCTCCCGAGTTGCTTATTGACACACTTGTAAATAATATGATATGTGATAATGTTTGCAATGGCTATATAAATATCGAAACATACGGAGGTACTTCCCCTTATTATTATAACTGGTCAAGTAACAATTATGGTCCTATAGCAAGTAATTTATGCAAAGGAGATTATTCTTTAACATTAACCGATAATAATGGATGTGAATATATAGAACATTTTTATATTGAAAATTTAAAATATATTCCGCCGCTTAAAGCAGAAACAAATAAAATAGAAATATATGTAGGAGAAGAGGTTAACTTAAATGCGATTGCCCCTACCGCAAACTCATATACATGGTATCCTTCAGCATCATTAAATAATAATAAAATTAAAAATCCAATAGCAACTCCTGACCAAACAACTCTTTATGAAGTGATAATATATGATTCTCTTGGTTGTAAAAATATTGATACTGTCAGAGTTTTTGTGAAAGAAGTAATATGCGGAGACCCGTTTATTTTTGTCCCGAATGCTTTTACACCAAATGGAGATGGTATTAATGACTATTTTATGGTAAAATTTCCTCCGACTCTTGTTACGGATTTATATTTCGCCGTTTATAACAGATGGGGAGAAATTCTTTTTGAAACAAACGATATAAACAGTATTGGTTGGGACGGAACATATAATGGTCAGGAATTAGGAATGGATGTATTTGTCTTTATGCTTGAAGCATGGTGCTTAGACGGACAAAAATATGAGGAAAAAGGGAATGTTACATTGATCAGATAATAAAAATTAAAAGAAATAATCTTTAGAATCATTTCTTTTATGTTTAAGAAACATTTTTAGGATAATTGTTAATAAAATATTACAATATATTTTTTTCGTATTAAAATTTAACTTATATTTGCACTTTAGAAACCTCTGTAAAGGGGGTTTCTTTTTATTTGTATGTACCTGAATTAAATATGATAAAAAATGTCTGATACAATTTATATAACGGAAGAAGGTCTTAATAAATTAAAGAAAGAACTAGATCACTTGCTAAGAGTGGAAAGACCGGCAATATCAAAGCAAATTGCGGAAGCAAGAGATAAAGGCGATTTATCCGAGAATGCAGAATATGACGTAGCAAAAGAAGCTCAGGGAATTGTTGAAATCAAAATCAATAAATTACAGGAGGCAATTAATAATGCAAGAATTATTGATATGTCTCAGATAGATCTTGAAACGGTTCAGATACTTAATGTGGTTAAGATAAAAAACCTTAAGACCAAAGCCGTAATGGAATACAGAATAGTATCCGAATCCGAAGCAAATATTAAAGAAAAAAAAATATCCGTAAATACACCGATTGCTCAAGGATTATTAGGTAAAAAAGTAGGAGATTCCGTCGAAGTACAAATTCCTAATGGTCAGATTTCTTTAGAAATACTGGAAATTTCAATTTAAAGATATTATTTAACATGCCCAGCATATTTACAAAAATTATTAATAATGAAATCCCGTGTTATAAAATAGCAGAAAATAAAAATTTTATTGCAATTTTAGATATACAAGCTTTGCAAATAGGACACACGTTGATAATTCCCAAAAAGGAAGTTGATTATATATTTGATAATGAAGATAATTTATTATCCGAAATGCTTCCTTTTGCAAAAAAAGTAGCTTCAGCTATAGAAAAAGTTGTTGACTGTAACAGAATCGGACTGTCGGTTATTGGGTTGGAAGTGCCCCATACTCATATACATCTTATCCCGATTAATAAAGAAAGCGATATGAGTTTCTCAAATAAAAGAATTAAGTTAAGTTCTGAAGAATTTGAGGAAATTGCAAAAAAAATATCTTCACAAATTGAATAATAATAATATACAGGTTATTTACAGTTTTCCCGGATAATCTATGTTTTTATTGTTTACGTAATCTTTCCACGATTTGTGTTTCCCTTCTCCTGTCGGTAAATCTCTTTGATAATAATGACATAAAGCAGCAGCAAGTCCGTCTGTAGCATCCAGATTTTTTATTATAAATTCTGTTTTTAATAATTTTTGTAACATTGCAGCTACTTGTTCTTTAGAAGCATTTCCATTTCCGGTTATTGCAAGTTTTATTTTTTTCGGGGCATATTCATAAATCGGAATTGTTCTTGATAATGCCGCTGCAATTGCCGCCCCCTGTGCTCTTCCCAGTTTTAACATAGATTGTACATTTTTACCGTAAAACGGAGATTCAATTGCAAGTTCATCGGGACGATAACCGTCAATTAATTGTATGGTTCGTTCGTAGATATGTTTTAACTTATTGAAATGTCCCGGGATTTTCTGCATCTCAATAATCCCCAGTGTTACTAATTTAAGTTCTTTCTCTTTCTGATGAATAACACCATATCCCATAATATTTGTACCCGGATCAATGCCAAGAATAATTCTGTCTTTATGAGTTATTTTTGTCATTCTAATTTATCAGGTTTTTTGCATTTAATTCTCTTAAATTTCTTCGGGCTTCAACGGCATAAATACTTGCAGGGTATTCGGAAATTAATTTGAAATAAGCGTCTTCCGCATTATGATATTGATTTAATTTTTCTTGTAATATTGCATATCTGTACAATGCCTTATCTGCTAAAATATCATAGTAGAAAGTTGTAGCCACTTCGTTATATAATTCGGAAGCTTTATGATAATTATCGGTTTGTTCGTAAATATTTGCTTTGCGATATAGTATATTATCTTTTAATTTATGTGTCGGGAACATGTTGCTAATAGAATCAAGAATAAGCAATGCATCGTTATATTGCTTTGTAAAAATTAAAAAATCTGCTCTCGCGAATAATTTCATAGGAATTTCAGTTGTATCCAGATTATAATTATCACTGATAAAAACAGAGAGGTCTAACGCATCGTTAGCAATTAATTTTGAAGTGCTTGCTTTTAATACGACAAGTTGAGCCTGAGCCCACTCAAATTCACCTGTATAATAAGCCAGTTTTGCTCTTTTAAATCTGGCTTCGTGTCCTATAGGGCTTTCGGAATTACTTTTTTCTACCTGTGCATAAATTAGTGTTGCTTCCCAGGGATTTTCATTCAGCATGTAAATATCTCCCAAAAGTAGTTTTGCAATACTTTCATTTTCCGGATTTAGTCTTTTATTGTCAATTTCGGTTAATAAAATATCTATTGCTTCATCATATTTTTCCAGATAAAAAGCTTTTACCTGAGCCAATGCATATATAACGGAAAACGATTCACGTCTGCTAACTATTGACAAAGCTTCTTTAAGCATATCTTCAAGTTTTTTAAGTTCATTTATATCAGGCTCAAGAACTTTGGTGTTTTTTAAAAAAAGTGTATTTAAATAATTTACATAGGCAAACGGATAAATTGGATGTTTTTCACCTTTATCAAGAAGATATTGATATGCATTAATTGCTAAATCATACTCCGCATTATTAGTTAATATTTCGCCAAATTCATATACGCCACTTCCGTCTGATTTACCTCTTCGGTCAATAGCAATTAACTGATTAAGGGCAACATCAAATTTTCCCGTTTGAATAAATTGCCAGATTAATAATTCAGTTAAAACCGAAATCTGAGGATTTTTTTGTATTTCTTCCAGCAAAACTCTTTCAATTACTGCATCAAAATTTTCGTCAATTTCTCGTGATATTATATGTTGCAATCGAGATTGAACAATATTTAATCTTTGCGGAGATGATTTTAAATGATTAACATAAGATTTAATCATTTTTTCGTAATTTCTTTGCATGAAATAAATATTCCCGAGTTCATAATCAAAACTTTCTCCGGTTTTACGGCGACCTTCGATGTAAACTTTTTCTGCCCAGTTATAATTTCTATATCTTTGAAATGAATTTGCAACAGCGATTATATTATTACGAGATGAGGACGCAATTTCAATTGCTCTGTTAAATTTTTCTTCCGATTCTTTTACCCGCCCGGTACTAAGATAAACCATTCCCATATCTACCAATAAATACAAATCATTTCGATTTCTTCTTAATTCATTTTTTAGAAATTTTTCTGCTGTTTCAAAATCTCTCATTTCATTAAGACAACGAAGGTAATAGTCTCTGTGATTTTTAAACCCCGTTTCGTTATAAAGTTTTTCGTAAATTTCGGCTGCTTTATCAAATTCTTTGTTTTGATAATATCTTAAAGCTAACTGATTGTCGGATTGTTGAGCAATTACAGATAAATTAAAAGCAAAAATAATTCCTACCGTTAATAATAAATGTAATAAAAATGATTTGTATTTATTATAATTCAAAATCATATTCTTTGACTAACTCCTTAACTTTTGGATGATATATTTGATATTTTTCGTAGTTTTCTTTTGCATATTCAAGTTTGCCGTAAATCATAACTTCTAATGAATTTAATGCTGAATCTTCGCTATGCAAATATTGTTTTATCTCTTCGTCCCTAAAAAAACGGTTATTTACATCTTCTTTTAGAGCTTCAAGTTGATTTTTACATAAAATTAAATTCTGTCTGTAAGGTGCGAGATAATGAGAATAAAGTTTTTTAAAAGTCTTTTCAGCCTCTCCGTAATGGTATGCAATTTCAAGATTTTTTTCAGTATTATCAAAATCCTCCGGTAAAAACAAAAAGAAATTATTGTATTTTTTTATTGTATCATATAACCGTTGATAATTTAAAACTTTCTCCTTGTTTAATTCCGCTTCTAATTTTTCTATATTAATTAACATTTCATCAATTTGAATTAGAGCTTGTTTTTGATATTCGGTTTTACATGAAATTAATGATAATACCGGAATTAGAAGTAAAATAATAATAATTTTTTGCATAATTTTAAAATTTATTAGATTTATAAAAACATTACTTAAATTATAAACAGATTTAATCATTGCTTATTATATCAAATTGTGTGTATTTCCTTAATATTTCCGGAATAACTATTCCTTCTTTAGTTTGATAATTCTCCAATATAGCAGCCATTATTCTTGGGAGGGCAAGGGCACTTCCGTTCAGGCTATGGGCAAGAATATTTTTTTTATTTTTTAAAGATTTATATCTGAGTTTTAATCTGTTTGTTTGAAAATCTTCGAAATTTGATACAGAACTGACTTCTAACCATTTTTTTTGTGCAGCGGAAAAAACTTCAAAATCATACGTAAGTGCAGAGGTAAAACCCATGTCTCCTCCGCAAAGTTTAAGTATTCTGTATGGAAGTTTAAGTTTTATTATTAAATTTTCCACATGTTTTATCATTTCTTCCAGAGCTTTATAAGAGTTTTCCGGTTTTTGTATTTGTACAATTTCAACTTTATCAAACTGATGCAGACGATTAAGTCCTCTTACATCAGCTCCCCATGAGCCTGCTTCACGGCGGAAACATGCAGAATATGCCATGTTTTTTACAGGTAAATCGTCCTCATTAAGTACAACATCTCTATAAATATTAGTAACAGGAACTTCTGCCGTAGGTATCAGATATAAATTGTCTTGTTTTATACCATACATTTGTCCTTCTTTGTCGGGAAGTTGTCCTGTCGCGAAAGCACTGGCTTCATTAACCAGGACGGGAGGCAGAATCTCGGAATATCCGGCTTTTTCGCCTTCATCAAGAAAAAAGTTTATTAAAGCTCTTTGTAATTTTGCTCCTTTGTTTATGTATAATGGAAATCCTGCTCCTGTTATTTTATTTCCCAACTCAAAATCAATAATATTATATGTTTTTATTAAGTCCCAATGTGCTTTTGCATCTGATAATACAGGTGTTTTGCCTCCTTCTTTTACAATTATATTGCCGGATTCTCCTTTGCCGGGAGGAACGGATTCATGCGGAATATTAGGAACTGTAATTAATAATTCCGTAATTTTTGATTCCATCGCAGAAAAATCCAACTCTAAGTTTTTTATTTTCTCTTTTAAATCGGCAGTTTCTTTTTTAAGAACTTCCGCTTTGTCATGTAAACCCTGAGAAAAAAGTTTGCCGATATTTTTTGATAATTCATTTAACTTTGCTTGTGCATCGTCTTTCTCTAACTGGATTGTTCTACGGCTGTTATCATATTTAAGAATAGAATTCAGGATTTTATCCGCTTCAAAATTCCTGACTTTCAGCTGTTTTATTATTCTATCCTTTTCTTCTCTTATTAATTTTATGCTTAACATATATCTTTTAATTTATTTAATCCTGCTAAATTACAAAAATGCTTTTAATAAATTCATATCCGTTTAATAAAAAAACTCCTGAAATTTTAAATTCAGGAGTTTTTAAATATGATTTAATCAGAATAATAAAACAGCTGACGCAAAACTTATATTGTTTTGTTTATCAAGTAAAGACTTGCTAAATATTGAGAAAACTATTTTAGTTACAGAAGAAACAAAAACTGATAATGATTCAAAGCTATTCAAAAAAATACCTGAAATATGCGAATTACTAAATATTGAACATTGTAGCTTACCGGTTTTATTAGATAAATACTTTTGTATTCAACTAAGTAATTATTTAAAATAATCAATTAAAAGCATTTTTATCATTTTTCAACTTAAGTAAAAATTGTTACAATTCTAAATTAATACAAAATTAATTTATCTTATTAAATAAATATATTATTTTTGAGGGCATAAGCATACAATATTTACGAATGATAATTGAATTTGAGTAATTTTTTGATTTATAAGTTACCGTTCATGCTAAAAAAAATCGTTGTTGAATAGAATATTGGAAAAATGATTAAATTTGTAGTATGAAAAATATTGTAGAAGAACCTATTGAAACATATAACCAAATTGGGCTTGGTATTGGAAATTATGTTGAAGCAAGAAAACTATACCCGATTCTCAAATGGGCTGGTGGCAAAGAACAAGAATTAAAATATATTATACCCAATCTGCCAGAAAAGTTCAATAATTATTATGAACCATTTGTTGGTGGTGGAGCAGTTTACACAGCATTACAAGCTGACAAATATTTTATAAATGACAAATCAGAAGAACTCATTTCTTTATTCCGCAGCATAATTAATGGGGACAGGACGTTGTTTTTTAAAGCACTTGATGAAATAATACATAATTGGGATTTGTTGTCTTTAGTTACAAAGAAAAATGACATTTTTTTCATTGACACATACAAAAAATATTCAAAAGACATAATTGAAGAAACAAAACTTAAAGATATTTTATTTGAGTTTATATTAAAACATGCAGAAGAGTTTAATGGAATGTTTTCTGCAATTTTTAACTTTAATATTGAGAATTTTATAAAAGAAATAAAAATAAATCTCATTCGAAAAATAAAACGAATGAAACAACTTGAAAGAGAAAAATATCTTTTGCCTGACAATGACATTTTAGACAATATCGAAACAGCACTTAAAAGTGCATTTTATATGCACTTCCGCCATATTTACAACAATACAAAAAAATATAAAATTAATAGTGCTTTTAAATCAGCAATTTTTTTATTTATTAGGAATTTTACTTATAGTGGTATGTTTCGTTATAATTCAAATGGTGATTTCAATGTTCCTTATGGTGGAATTGCATACAATAGCAAAAACTTTTCTAAAAAAGTTGATTATTTAAGAACAAAAGAACTCAAGTCATTACTAGACAGTACTATAATAGAAAATTTAGATTTTGAAGATTTTTTTAAACAGTATATTCCAGAATCAAATGACTTTGTTTTTTTAGACCCACCCTACGATAGTGAATTTAGTACATACGCCAAAAATGAGTTTACTAAAAACGACCAAAAAAGGTTGGCAAATTATTTAATAAACAGATGTAACGGCAAATGGATGATGATAATAAAAAATACTGATTTCATTTTTGACTTGTATAAAAACAAAGGATTAAATATCCAATCTTTCGACAAAAAATATCTTGTAAGTTTTATGAATAGAAACGATAAAAACGTAGAGCACTTATTAATTACAAATTATTAAACATGGCAAAGAGAATTACAGAAACAGAATTGATACTTCCCTCATTATATTTGATGAGTTTAAATAAAGGAATTATTTCTACAAGTGAATTAATACAAAAACTTCGTGATATAATGAAGCCAACAGGTGAAGATTTAAAGATTTTAGCAGGAAGAAATGACGATAAATTTTCTCAAAAAGTTAGGAACTTAATTGCACACAGGACGTTTGAGAGGTATGGCTATGCTGAATATGATGCTGGGCAAGTTGGAATTACAAAAGATGGCAAAGCTCATTTGAAAAACAATCAAGATATTTTAAAATATTTGTTAATCAATGATTTTTCATATACAGACTTGACAGAAAATTTAAAAAAAGTTGAAAAAAACCAAAATAAGAAAAAGATTGAAACTTTTGATGAGAATATAATTATTCAAGAAGGTACGAAAAAACTTACTGAAGTTGCTGTTTACGAACGTTCAAGTACTTTAAGAAATTATGCAATAGCATATTATACAAAGAATGAAAAAATTTATTGTAATTGTTGCAATTTTAACTTCCACGACTTTTATGGAGAGCAGATTGGGAAAGGGTTTATTGAAATTCATCATACCAAGCCCATATTTAAATACGAAGACGAAGACCTTGAAAATACTTTAAAGATTGCTATACAAAACTTGACTCCTGTATGTTCAAATTGTCATCGAATGATACATAAAAATTGGAGTAAACCATTGGAAATTCAGGCTCTTATTGACAGTATTAAATCAAATGGAATATTCAACAGACCAAATTAAGAGAAAGCACAAAACGGTAACAGCAAGGCTTTGCACAATTGCGGGCTGGCAAAGTAGTAAAAACTAAAAAGTTTTTTATAACTTTGTCAGCGGTTTGATACATTTGCGGTTGAAAATCCGCCACTGAAACAAAGCCGCCAAACCGTTCAATCATTCTTAATTCTAATTTTGTAAACTGTAAACTCAATTGCTTACATTTTGTTTACAAACTGCATACAATTTGTTAACATATTGAATATTAAATGATTAAAAAATCTAACCGTGACTGAATTCAAAAAGAGATAAAAACATTAAATTTTGATAAACTAAGCTGGGAATTTTTATTTTTACATCAAAAACTTTGATAATTTATTTTCATTTTTGATTTGTTATGTTAAATCAATTTATAAAATATCTAATTTTTTTCAACCCACAAAATTTAT
>SLSH01000143.1 GCA_007130555.1 Bacteroidales bacterium | reverse complement strand
TTTCATCATTAACAAACGGGTCAAAAGCATAGATTTTCATATCAAATCCTTTTGCAATTTTGGCAATAAGTTTACCGACATTTCCGTAAGCGTGAATACCAAGTGATTTTCCTTTTAATTCGGTTCCCGACTTCCCGTCAAATCCTCCACGTGCCATATAAACCATCATGCCTAAGGCTAATTCGGCTACTGCATTGGAGTTTTGTCCCGGGGTATTCATTACAACTACGTTTTTTGAAGTTGCTGCTTCAATGTCAACATTATCATATCCTGCACCTGCTCTCACAACTATTTCTAGGTTCTCGGAAGCATCAATTACTTCTTTATCAATAATATCACTTCTGATAATAACTGCATTAGCATTCTTAACTGCCTCAATCAATTCGCTTTTATTCCCATATTTTTCTAATATTTTTATTTCTATCGAAGCGTCTTGTCCGATTTTTTTAATTTGTTCTACAGCTTCTGCTGCAAATGGTTTTTCTGTAGCAATTAATACTTTTTTCATAGTAATAAATCTTTATAATTATTAATTTTTAAAACTTTTTTCATCAACAAAACAAAGATATAAAATTAAAACGATTACATTATATATTAATATATATTATACAACAGAAAGTTGAGCCTACTCCAAAAAAGCGAAAAAATCACCAATCTCGCCACAAAGGCACCAAGACACCAAGATGCACAAAATGCTGATTTTCAATAGCATAGCTCTTTGTGAATTCTTGGTGTCTTGGTGGCAAAAAAATAGTTTTTAGAGTGGGCTCAAAGTTTATTTTATAATAAAATCATCTTTATCTTTCCATACAGGGAAATCTTTTCTGAGTTTATTTATATCTTGTTTTAAAATTTCCGCAGTAATTATTTGTTCTTTATTATCATCGGTTTTAAAAATTTCTTGTCCGAAAGCATTTATAATAATTGTACCTCCGTCATAATTGATGTTTCTTCCGTCTGTTCCTATTCTGTTTGTTGCTAATACGACTGCCTGATTTTCTATTGCTCTGGCTTTCAGAAGTATGTCCCAATGTTTGCGTCTAGAAGCGGGCCAATTTGCAACATATATTAATATATCATAATCCTCCTTATTTCTGCTCCAAACAGGGAATCTCAGGTCGTAACAAATCAAAGGTAAAATTTTAAAACCCATAAATTCAATTATTCGTTTTGTTTTTCCTTCACTATAAGATTCATTTTCGCCTCCTACGCTGAACAAATGCCGTTTATCATAATATTCAATTTCCTGTCCGGGTTTTATAAAAACAAAACGATTGTAATAATTGTAATTTTCTTTAATCAATAAAGACCCGCATATTGCAGTTTTATATTTTTCGGAAATTTCTCTTAAAAAATTAAGGGTTTCGCCATTCATTGTTTCTCCGAATTCTTTTACATTCATTGTAAAACCTGTGCTGAATAATTCCGGTAAAACAATAATATCGGACTTTTTATTTCCGGCAATGTAGCGTTCTATTTTATTCAGGTTTTGTCCGGGGTTTTCCCATATCAAATCTAACTGTAATAATGAAACGATTATTTTTTTATTCATATCCTGTTTCAAAATTTTCAGGATTTACTCCTTTAACACCAACATATTGTTTTTTAACTTTTTCCATTATTTCATCATCCGTTCCTGTCATATTAAGTATGCCTTTAACTCCCCATATCTTGTCTTTGCAATCTACATATCCTATAACAACCGGAACATTTGCTGTTTTGGCAATTTTTATAAATCCTTTTTTCCAGTTTTTTGTTTTTTTTCTGGTTCCTTCGGGAGTTATAATAAGATAAAATTCATCTTTTTTATTTAAATAGTCAATTACTTGTCTTGTTGTACTTATTGTTTTTTTTCTGTCAACAGGAACACCGCCCAATTTTTTTAATATGGGTCCGAGAGGCCACTTAAAAAATTCTTTTTTAATTATAATTGCAGTTTTTTTCTTAATCAAAAAAAAGTAAAGTTTTCCATAAACAAAATCCCACATACTTGTATGCGGAGCCATAATAACTATTGCTTTTTTTATGTCAGGGAAAGGGTCAACTTTCCACTTTCCAAATTTAACTACAATTTTTGCTATTATTCTGAACACTTTTTATAAAATTTAATTTTAGGATTTTGTTTAAAAATATTCTCTATTTTAACTTCTACGGATTTACGTCCGGTAAAATCCAAAATACATATATCTGCAAATTCCTGAGAAGTTACATTTAAATTATGCTCTTTAATTACTCTCTGCACAAATTTCATTTCGGAATAGTCAAAAGTAATTTGAAAAAAGACATTAATTGTTTTTTTTATTATCTGCGCATTACTTATTGCATCTGTCGCTGCTGATTTATAGGCATTATTTAATCCCTGAATTCCAAGTTTTGTTCCTCCGAAATATCTGACAACCACAATAAGTACATTTGTAAGATTATTGGATTTTATTTGTCCTAATATTGGCATTCCTGCACTATTTGCGGGTTCTCCTGCATCGTTTACCCTGAAATTTTCTTGATAATATCCGGTTAAATAAGCATATACAATATGTCTTGCATTATAATATTTTTTTTGCAAATCTAGTAATATTTTTTTTATAGAATATTCGTTTTCAACAGGAAAAATATAAGCATAAAATTTTGAACCTTTCTCGGTATAAAATCCTTTTGATTCTGATGATATTGTAAAATAAACATCTTCCATTAAAATCAAATATCTGCAATGGTTAATAATCCTATTGCAAATATAGATAAAACAATTCCTACTTTATTAATAATGCTAAGTTTTTCTTTAAAAAATAAAGTTCCTATTATTACCGAAAGGCTGACAATTCCGATATTTGCAATTCCATAAACTACAGAATTTTGAAACACGCCTGAATTTAAAGCTTTAATCATAAGGTATATTGAACCAAAATTAACAATTCCCAAAGCTGCTCCAAGAATCCATAATTTTAAACTTAAAAAATTTCTAAATATTTTTGGTCTGAATATACTAAAAATCAGTCCGCTTAATAATGCAAAACTAAAAACAGTAGCAGAAAACACAGATGCCAGAGAGTCATCTACATAATGTTCTTTAGAATAAATCACTGCAGAGTCAACAATTCCCATCCCGACAAAAAGTAAAAGTGGGAGAAGTATCAGAATAAGTTTTAAATTTCCTTTTTTGTCAGGTTTTTTATAGACGCTTAGACTTACTGCTACCATAGCGGCAATAATTCCAAATATTTTTATAATTCCAATCATTTCATTAAAAGCCCAAATTGCAAAAATCATGGGTAAAACCACAGACATTTTACTTGCAACCGTTGTAATTGATATTCCGACTTTTTGTGAAGATAATCCAACCAAAAAAAACAATATAATAAACAGAATACCTATAATTATACTTTGATTTAACCATTCAGAGTTTATTATTGTATTAACAGAAATACTTTCTGTTAACCAGAATCCGAATATAGATGCTATAATATAATTAATGATAATTGCATTAAAAAGAGGAGTTTTCGTTTTATCTAATATTTTAAATAAAACAAATATTCCTGTTGTAGATAAAGTTGTTAAAATAAGCCAAATCATTGGAACCTGAAATTAAAAGAACATTATGATATCTTTATTTACATATTAAGTCTTTTCTCAATTTCTTTCAGGTCTTTTTTGAATTTTTTATCTGTTTCTATAAGATTATTAACTGTTTTGCAAGCATGTAATACTGTGGCATGGTCTTTCCCCCCTATTGAAGCTCCTATTGCAGCCAAAGAATTTTTGGTCATACTTTTTGCAAAAAACATTGCTATTTGTCTTGCCTGAACGATTTCCCGTTTTCTTGTTTTGCTGCTTAAAATTTCGACGGGCATTGAAAAGTAGTTACATACGATTTTTTGAATATAATCTAATGAAATTTCTCTTCTTGTACTCTTTACTAGTTTATCAATCATATCTTTAGCAAGCTCCATTGTAATTTCTTTTTTGTTCAGCGTTGACTGAGCCAGTAAAGAAATCAATGCTCCTTCTAATTCTCTCATGTTACTTGTAACGTGAGAAGCGATATATTCTAAAATTTCTTCTTCAATTTCAATTCCGTCTTTATATGTTTTCTTTTTAAGAACTTTAATTCTTGTTTCAAAATCGGGTTCCTGCAAGTCTGCCGAAAGTCCCCATTTAAATCTTGACAAAAGTCTTTGCTCCATTCCGCTTAATTCAACAGGAGCTTTGTCTGATGTAAGAACAAGTTGCTTGTTGTGTTGATGTAAATGATTAAATATATGAAAAAACACTTCCTGAGTACCGTCTTTTTTTGCAAAATACTGAACATCATCAACAATCAGGACATCAATCATCTGATAAAAATGGATAAAATCATTCCTGTTATTATTTCTGGTGGCTTCCATGTATTGAGTTAAAAACTTATTTGCATTAACATACAATACTACTTTTTCGGGATATCTTGTTTTAACTTCAATTCCGATAGCCTGCCCCAAATGTGTTTTTCCTAAACCTGAGCCTCCATAAATAAACAACGGATTAAATGCGGTTTTACCGGGATTTTCGGCTACGGCATATCCTGCCGAACGCACTAATCTGTTACAATCCCCTTCAACAAAATTGTCGAATGTATAATCCGGATTTAATTGCGGGTCAACATGAAGTTTTTTAATTCCCGGAATAATAAACGGATTTACAATTGATTTTCTTTCAAAATCCAGTGGAACCTGTACAGGAGTATTTGATAAAGGAGTTTTATCTTTTGCCGGTATTTTAACGGTGTATGGCTTTTCTGATGAAACATTATGCTCCATTACTACATGATATTCTAATTTTACATCGGGTCCTATTACTTTGTGCAATGTTTTTTTAAGTAAATCAATAAATTGCTCCTCAATAAACTCATAAAAGAAAGTGCTTGGAACTTGTATTATTAATATATTATCTTCCAGATCAAGTGGAATTATAGGCTCAAACCATGTTTTATAGCTATTTTTAGGAACATTATCCTTGATAATTTCTAAACATTTTGACCAAACTTTTTCACACATTTTCGCCATTAACCAATACTTTAAAAAAAATTAGACTGAAACTTAAATAAACTCTATAAGGTCAATTTTTAAAAATAAAACTAATTAAACTACTCTCTCCTTAAAACCTTTTTTTTAACTTTTCAATTTTTAAGAACCTAACTTTCAAAAACATAAAAAACTTTAATGGTATTAAAAATTTAATATGAAAAATTATATTTTGAGTTTTTAAAACTAATAATAATATTATAATATACCAAAATAAAAAAAGATTTTTTTTTTTTTTTTTATTTATTAGG
>SLSH01000045.1 GCA_007130555.1 Bacteroidales bacterium | reverse complement strand
TTTACTGTGATGATGTTGATACAATTTTTGAAATCGGAGGACAGGATGCTAAATATATTTATTTGCGAAATAATGTCGCAGTTGATTATGCCATGAACGAAGCCTGTTCGGCAGGAACGGGGAGTTTTCTGGAAGAAGCCGCATCGGGAGATTTGAATATTACCGATGTTACACAAATCGGACAGATTGCGGAAAAATCCGATAATCCCATAAAGTTCAGCGAACATTGCTCGGCTTTTATTAATGCCGAAATACGAAAAGCAATTGTGCAAGGTTCCCAAAAAGAAGATATTACCGCAGGACTTGTGGTGTCAATTGTTTCAAATTATCTTAACAGAGTAGTGGGCAACAGAAATATCGGCAATAAAATATCTGTTCAGGGAGGAGTGGCAAAGAATTCTGCTATCCCGCTTGCATTTGCAATGCTACTAAATAAACCGCTGATAATACCGCCAATGCCCGAATTATTAGGATGTTTCGGAGCAGGATTGATTGCCATGGAAAAATTTGAAGCAGGACAAACAGAAAAAAATACGAAAACAATTAAGGAAATTTTAAATACCGATTTTAAAATTGAAAAATATATTACATGCAAATCCTGCGAAAACCTCTGCTCTATTGCGGTTATAAATATTGACGGAAATAAAAAAATGTTCGGTGGACGTTGCAGTAAATATTCGGTTATTAATAAATCGCTTACCGGAAAGGACGGGAAAAATTATATTGCAGATTATCGTACACTGTTATTTAAAGAAATACAAGACAAACAGCGTAATATTATTAGAAAGATATCAGTAGGAATTCCTTTGTGTTTTTCGGTTTACAGTTTATATCCTTTATTCAATAAATTTTTCTCCGAACTGGGAATAGATGTTGTTTTGTCGGATAAGATAGAAGAAGACGGTGTGTCAAGAGTAGAAAGCGATTATTGTTTTCCTGCGGAAATTGCTCACGGAGCGGTATTGAATATTATAAACAAAAAAACCGATTATATTTTTCTGCCTCATTTTAAAGAAAAATTTGATAACGGGGATTCTGCCGACCACTCATGTACCTGTCCGATTACACAAGCACTCCCGTATTATGTTCAAAAAGCTTTTCCTGAAATTGAGGAAGGAAAAATTTTGTCTGCCGAAGTAAGTTTTAATAATTCCAATCAAAAAAATCTTATCACATCTTTTATCAAAATGGCAAATCAAATGGGATTTAAATCTAAAGAAGCAAAATCTGCAATTTTAAATGCCATTGAATATCAGAATAATTTTGATAAAAAACTTGATGAATGGGGAGGACAAGTTCTTAAAGAAATAAATAAGGAAAAAAATCCTGCAATTCTTTTAATAGGAAGACCTTATAATGCATTTACAAAAGATGCAAATATGGGAATTCCCGATAAGTTTATAAATAAAGGATTAGATGTAATTCCTTTTAATGTTATTGCTTCCGGCGAAAAGGATATTTACGATAATATGTATTGGTATTACGGAAGACAGGTATTAAAAGCCGTTCAGATTGCAAAAGAGAATAAAAATCTGTATCCTGTTTATATTACTAATTTTTCCTGTGCTCCTGATTCTTTTCTTTTACATTATTTTGGGTGGATAATGAAAACAAAGCCGTTTTTAATTTTAGAGTTGGATTCTCATACCGCAGATGCGGGGATAGATACAAGAATTGATGCATTTCTGGATATTGTGGAAAATCATTATAATAATAAAGATATTGATGTCCATATTGATGATTTTGACAATGGTTTAAGGTTTATTTCAAACGGAAAAAGGGATTTATTAATTAATAATATACATAATAATGCAAAAATTCCGGTCCGGAATAATCCCAAAGTAAAAATGCTTTTGTCAAATATGGGACGTTACAGTACCGAGCTTGTTTCCGTTTTTACAAAACAATATGGCATCAATACGCTTGCTTTTCCTGTTGCCGATGAGTTTACAGCTCAAACTGCAAAAGCAATATGTTCGGGAAAAGAATGTCTGCCTTCCCATATGGTGTTGGGAGGTTTTTTGCAGTTTGTAAACAGTGAAGATTATAAAAAAGACGAAACATATATCTTTTTTGTTCCGACAACTACAGGACCATGCAGGACAGGTCAGTATTTTGTTTTTTATAAAAAATTAATAAGCGATTTAAAACTTGATAATGTAGTTGTTTTTACTTCGGATTCCGATAATTCATATAATGAACTCGGGAAAGGATTTTCGAAAAATGCCTGGTGGGCAATTCTTATTGCAGATTATATCAAAGATATTGAGAATACCCTTAGAGTCTGTGCAAAAGATGTTGACAGTGCTTTGCAGATTTTTGAAAATCAATGGCAGAAATTTGTAAAATCCTGCGAAACAGATAAAAAAAATGTACTTCCCGAACTTGGAAATTTTGCAAAAAATCTGGCAAATATCCCTCTGAAACTAAACCCCGGAGAGTGTAAAAAAGTTTTAATAATCGGAGAAATTTATGTTCGCAGAGACGATTTTGCAATTAATGAACTTGTAAATCATTTTGCACAAAACGGAATAATCTGTAAAATATCAGGGATAAGCGAGTGGATTTATTACTGTGATTATGTACGAAAGACCGAATTATTCTCAAATTCCCAAAACGGAAAAAAATCAATAAATATTTTTAATAAAAATTATACGGGGCAATTAAAATGGATATTAGAAAAAAGATATAAACACAATATCGAAAATCAAATCAAAAAAACACTTGCAGCTTCGGGATTATTAATAGAATTTCCTGATGATATGGAGCATATAATGAATAATTGCCGGGAAAATTTTATTCAAAACGAATTATATTCCGAAATATCAGTATCAGGAGGAATGGCATATACCTCATTACAAGACGGATATTCGGGAGTAATAAATATTTCGCCTTTTGCCTGTCTGATTGGTCGTGTAATCGAAGGAATAGTAAAACCATGGGCACGACAAAACAAAAAAGCCCTTATTTCAATAGAAATTGACGGAAATCCACTGCCTCTGAACACATTAAATAAAATTGACGCTTTTACTGCGAGTGTTATGAGGTAATTGTGTTTCTGTTACAGACACTAAACCTCTCAATTAGTCAAAAAAACTTTTATCAAAATTAACAAGATACAGTTTTTCGGTAGCTCTTGTAAATGCTGTGTATAGCCATCTGTAAAATTCAATATTAACCATCTCTTTTGTCAGCCAGCCGTAATCAATAAAAACAGATTTCCATTGTCCTCCCTGAGATTTATGACAGGTAAAAGCATAAGCAAATTTAACCTGTAAAGCGTTAAAATAATTGTCGTTCATAATTGCTTCGTGGCGTTTTTTACTGTCTTCAATATGTTGGTAATCTTCGTTTAGTTGACTATAAAGTTCTTTATAATAATTATTACTCATTGCAGGACCGTCAATATTTAAAGTATCCAGAATAACTTTAACATCAATTTCCAGTTCGGGATAATCAATAAAACTTACTGTCATATCTGCAAACCTGTGCCCGTATATTTCCTGAATATTCCTGATTCTTTTAATTTCTATGATGTCTCCGTTTGCAATAAAATCAATCGGAGAATTTTCGTCTAACCATGAATAATTATTTTTTACCACCATCAATAAATCTCCGGTTGATATTTCTTCTTCTTTCCACAAAATTTGAGTTCTTATACCGGCATTATATTTATTTGCATATTTATTTGACCTCGTAACGATTTTTGTTTCCTCAATACCGTATCCTGAGATTGAAGATTCCAAAAAATCGAGTAATTCAGAGCCGTTTATTGCTTTGATATCTATAAAATCATCTGTCAGTAATTTCGGAAAGTCCGAACCTGTATTATTATTTATTGCATATCTTAATATTGTTGCATTGCTTAGTATTCCCGACTCGGTTGCTTGTCTTACCACATCGGTTAATTCGGAAATATATACGTTAAAATTAAGCATTTCAAGCCGGGATTTATCAAGAGCAGGACTAAGTATTGTTCCTATCGGGGGCAATTGTGCAGTATCTCCAACAAGTATAAGTTTGCAGTTGTCATTATTAAAAACAAATTGAAGCAAGTCTTCTAGTAATCTTCCCGAGCCGAAAAAACTTCCGCCTGTATTATCGTTTGAAATCATGGAAGCTTCGTCAACTATAAACAATGTATTTTTAAATTTTTTGAAATTCAATACAAATTTACTGTCAGGATTTTTTGTGCTTTCTTTACGATATATGCATTTATGAATTGTAGTGGCGTTATAATCGGCGTAAGAACTCAATACCTTTGCCGCCCTGCCTGTAGGAGCCATCAAAACGGTTTTTTGTTTTATAAGACGGCAGGTTTTTGTCAGGGCACTTATTAAACTTGTTTTTCCCGTTCCGGCATAACCTTTTAATATAAAAACCGATTCTCTTGATTTATCATCTAGAAACTTTATAAGATTCTCAATAGCAACTACTTGGCTTTTTGTAGGAGCATGATTAAGATATTCTAAAACAGTCTTGTTTATAAACATTTTCTAATAAATTGAATTTTCTGTTAAAATACATTTTGTTTTAGAAAAATATATTTTAATTTTGTGTTTCAAAACTAAATTAAATATTTATAAAATGAAAGCATTAAATATTATTATTAAGATTATTTTATTTGTAGCGATAATTGTTTTGGCTTATTACATTGTTGTAGGAATAAAAAAGCCTATTGATTTTGAGGAAGAAAGAAATATCAGACTGAGAAAGAATATTGACAGATTAATAGATATTCGAACTGCTCAAAATTCATACAGAGAAGCTACCGGTTTCTTTACTCCCGATTTTGATACTCTAATTGATTTTATTAAAACCGGAGATATCAGAGTTGTACGGGCTATAGGTTTTGTACCCGACACACTAACCGAAAGAGAAGCAATTCAAAGAGGCATTGTTTCCCGTGATACTTTTTATATTCCTATTAAAGACTCTTTGTTTAAGCATATAAAATATCCCATTGAAAATATAAGATACACGGCAACAGGTGATATTGTGGAATGGGAAATGGATACCTCATCCGTTATGACAGGGTCAAACGTAAGAGTATGGGTATTTTCGGCTCATGCAGAATTAAAAAAGATATTAGAAGGATTAGACGAACAATTAATCATAAATTATATTTCGCTAAGACCTGAGGACATACTTAGGGTAGGTAGTCTTAACGATGCCGACAATAGTGCAGGTAACTGGGAATAATAAACTTTATAATGAAAGATGTTGCTTTTTATGATAAAGAAGTTTCTGATATTCAGGAAAATAAATTGAATTTTTCTTATCTTGTTTTTGACGGAGGAAT
>SLSH01000024.1 GCA_007130555.1 Bacteroidales bacterium | reverse complement strand
ATGTTGATGTAAATCTGATGAATGCTCAAAATGCCATTTCTCAAATAGGAATTCAATATAATCATGAATATAGGTTTGGAAAATTTTCTTTGGATACTGTTTTTATTGAAGAAGATACCGTTTTAAGTAAAATTTATAAAGGGAAATTCTCTGTAATTCAGAGTGTTAAGGCAGACAGATATTACAGGATATATTCCGATATTCCGGGTAATTTTTATCAAAATATATATACAGATAGTCTTATGACTTATGATTCTACAGGATTAAAGCATTTTGAACACGGATTTTTCTTAAATTATCATATTATTAATTCCGATGATGACAGTACTCAACTAAAATTAATGGGCGGAATAAAAAATGATTTTTTTGACTATAACTATAATTTAACAAATAATTTTTATAAATATCATTATCTGAGCGGTAATATGTTATTTAAAAACAAAAAACATTTTTTATTGGCAAATTTCGATTATTGCTTTGCAGGAACAGGGGTATTTGATATGGGACTTGAAGTAATGCATGATTACAAACTTTCAAAAAATCTTAGTATCCGGTCATTGTTCAATTATAATTTTAAAGATCCTGACAGAATACTATATAATTATGAATCAAATCATTTTGTTTGGTCAAATGACTTTGATAAAATTCTTAACATAGGCGGGAAATCGGCTTTATATCTAAAAAAATACAACTTAAATTTCGGAGTGAACCTTAATTTTTTAAATAATTATGTAATATTTAATGAACATGCACTCCCCGAGCAAATAGAGTCTTCTAATATTGTTGCAGATGTTTTTGTAAATAAAAAATTTAATCTCGGAAAATTTTTCTGGGATAATCAATTCAGTTGGCAATATGTGTATGACAAAAGCTATTTGCCTCTGCCTCAATATCTTGCATATACTTCAATATATTTCAAAACTCCCCTGTTTAAAAATGCTGCAATATTTCAGACAGGAGTAAGCGGTATTTATCATGGGGGGAGTTACGGATATGCCTATATGCCTGCAACGGGGGCTTATTATCTGCAAAATCAAAAAAAGACAGGCGATTATTATATGCTTAGTTATCATATCTGTGTGCAGGTTAAAAGATTAAGGGGATTTGTTCGTGTTTCGAATTTTAATACGATGTTTATGTTACGAGGTACGTATCTGATGTTAAATGTTCCCGACAATCCTTTTGCAATTAATTTCGGGATAAATTGGGAATTTTATAATTAAAAACAACTCACAGATTAATATTATAAATACCAATCTTTAAAAAATAAATCTGTTTTATTTTGTGAATTTACAGCAAAATAAAACAGATTTATTTTTTTATGACCTCATTTAAGCCATTTTTTTTAAATTTTATTTGGTAAATTCATTTTTTTTCCGTAACTTGTATGCATGAAAAGTTTAAAATATTATACAATTATTACTATTTTATCTATTATAGTATTATTTGGAGTTTTAATTTATTCATTTGTCAGAAAAAATCCTTTACATAGTCCTGTTGATTTTGTAATGGATTTACCCGAAATTAAAGAAAGGGATACTTTAATTGCATTAACTTCAACAAATCACATTGATTATTTTATTTATCGCGGAACTCCTATGGGGTTTCAGCTTGAACTATTAGAACAATTTGCGAAATATTTAGATGTTAATTTAAAGGTAATTGTTGAAAATGATCTGGAAAAGGCAGGAGAATATTTATTAAATAATAAGTGTGATATTTTAGCAAAACCTATTGTAATAACAAAGGATAGAAAACAATTATATAACTTTTCTGAGCCGATTGCAAGTACCAGGCAGGTTTTGGTACAGCGTATGCCGGATAATTACTGGCAAATGTCAAGCAGACAGATTGAAAACTCTTTAATACGTAATCAAACCGATTTAGCCGAAAAAACAATATATATTACCCAAGGCTCCTCATCTTTAACCAGATTAAGAAATATTTCCGATGAAATTGCAGGAAACATATATATCGTTGAAATTGACAGTTTGGATAAAGAACAGATAATAAGATATGTTTCAGAAGGAGTTTTTGATTATACTATTACAGATGAGGACATCGCAAGACTTAACAAGCAGATTTACAGAAATATAGATGTTCAGACATCTGTTAGTTTTCCTTATAATCTTGCATGGGCAGTAAGAAAAGAGTCTGAAATATTATTAAATACTTTAGATTCCTGGTTAGTTGATTTTCAAAACACCATTACTTATCGTCTTTTAGTAAATAAGTATTATAATAAAGACAGAAGACAGCTTCATTTAAGCAGCAAATACTATTCGGGTAATTCGGGTAGCAGAATAAGTAAATATGATGATTTAATTAAAAGATACAGCGGCATAATTAATTGGGACTGGAGACTTTTGGCATCTTTAATTTATCAGGAATCAAGGTTTAATCCTAATGCAATAAGTTGGGCAGGAGCATTCGGGATTATGCAGTTGATGCCGGGAACGGCTGAGGAGTTGGGGATAGACAGCAGTTCGGGAGTTGAAGATCATATTCATGCAGGAGCAAGATATATCAGATTTTTAGATAGTCAACTTGATGAAACCATTACGGATAGTATTACACGCATAAAATTAATTTTATCAGGTTATAATATTGGCTACGGACATGTTTTGGATGCTATAAGATTAGCGGAATACTACGGTGATAATCCTATTTTATGGGATAAAATTCAGTATTATTTAATAAATTTAACAAACCCCAAATATTATAATAACGAAGTTGTCAGAAACGGGTATTTCCCCGGTATTCATGGGGTTGTATTTGCAAATGAGATTTATGCCCGTTATATGCATTATAAAAATGTAATTCCGGACAAATAAAATTTCATTCTCTTATAAAATCTCTTAAAACCAGACACCCCGTACTGTCAACATTACTCATATTTCCGGCTCTGTCTTTAATATAGAATTTATACATTATCGTATCATCAAAGACACTTGAATTAAAATCCCCGTAAGGAGCAGGAATATTAATGTCGCTGACAATTATTTCTCCTTCAAGTGTTCTGTTATTTCCGGATGTGGAAAAATAAGGGACTCTATATGTCATTTCGGGACTATCGGGGTCTTGTTCCTGTAAAACATATTCATTATTTTCCATTATATATTTATCAATAAACACGGTCTTTTCTTCCGGTTTGCTTGTATCTGTATGTTCATGAAAGCCGATGTCTCCGTCTCCGTCAATAAAATAAAATCGCAACTCTCCCATTAATCCGGCATTACCTAAGATATCAACCTCTTTTTCAAACTCAAATGAAATAAATTCTATTCGTGGTATCGGCGAAAGAACTTCGACATCCTGACATTTTTGAAAAAATAATCCTATTAATATTAATAATGTAGTTAGAAATATTTTATTTTTCTTCATTTTCATTATATTCCGGTTTAAAGACAAATATAATAAATTTTTATTGCAGTTCCAAAATCTCAGCTATAATTTTTTTTGCCAATAGTTCTGCGTTTTTTTCAGTATTACTTTCGGCATATATTCTTATAATAGGCTCTGTATTTGATTTTCTCAGATGTACCCATTCTTTGCTTTGAGGGAATTCTATTTTTAATCCGTCTGTTGTATGAGTAGGACAGTCATTGTATTTTATTTTGAGAGAATTTAAAATATTATCCATATTAATGTTTTCATCTAATTCTATTTTATTTTTTGAAATATAATATTGTGGATAAGATTTTTTTAAATTGCTGACTTTTATATTTTTTTCAGCCAGGAACGACAAAAACAAGGCAATTCCTACTAAAGCATCTCTTCCGTAATGTGATTCGGGATAAATTACTCCTCCGTTTCCTTCTCCTCCGATTACTGCATTTACTTCTTTCATTTTAGTTACAACATTAACTTCCCCTACTGCAGTTGCATAATACTTTTGTCCGTATTTTTCGGTAATATCTTTCAAGGCTCTTGTTGATGACAGATTTGAAACCGTATTCCCGGGAGTTTTTGAAAGCACATAATCTGCTACAGCCACCAAAGTATATTCTTCTCCGAACATAGAGCCGTCTTCACAAATTATTGCAAGTCTGTCCACGTCAGGATCAACCGCAAAGCCTAAATCTGCCTTTTTTTCATTTATAGTTTTTGATATTTTTTTAAGATTTTCGGGAAGAGGCTCGGGATTATGAGGGAAATCGCCGTTTGGAGTACAATATAATTCAATGATATTACTTACTCCGAGTTTTTTTAATAATTTTGGAATAACGATTCCTCCTACGGAATTAACACAATCTATTGCAACAGAAAAATTTTTATTTTTTATTTTTTCGATATCAACCAAATGTAATTTTAAAATTGCGTCAATATGTATATCTTCGTAATTGTCAATACAAGTTACATCCCCTATTTCGTCAATTGTTGAGTATTTGTAATTTTCTGTTTCGGCAATTTTAAGAATTCTTTTGCCTTCCTGGTCATTCAAAAATTCTCCTTTATCGTTTAATAGTTTAAGTGCATTCCAGTTTTTCGGATTATGACTTGCGGTAATAATAATACCTCCTGCTGCTTTCTCTTTTAAGACAGCAAATTCGACGGTAGGAGTTGTTGCCAGACCGATTTTTATTATTGAAAATCCCATTGCCTGTAAAGTTGCAACAACAATGTTTTCAACCATTTCACCGGATATTCTTGCATCCCTGCCTATAACAATACTGTTTTTGTCAGTAGTATTGTATTCTTTCAGCCAAAGACCATATGCAGTAGAAAATTTCACAACATCTAATGGCGTTAGGTTTTCTCCGTTTTTTCCTCCGATTGTTCCTCTGATACCTGAAATAGATTTTATTAGTGGCATTTTTTAATTTTTAATTATAAAGATAAATGCAAATTTAAGCATTTTTTAATGTGTAAAATAAAAATCTTCAAAAATATTTTGATTAAACAAGAATAATATGTACTTTTGCGGTTTTAAAAAATGGGAATTAATATTTTACAAAAAACTAAACTATAATAAAATGCTTATAGAACCTGTTAAAGACGGAGAACATATAGACAGAGCCTTAAAACGTTTTAAAAGAAAGTTTGAAAAGACAGGAGTTATTAAAGAACTAAGGTCTCGTCAGGCTTTTCAAAAACCTTCAGTTATAAAACGACAACAAAAGTTACATGCCGTTTATATACAAAAACTTAAAAGAGAAGAAGAATAAATTTTTTGGAGAGGTTTATTTTTTTATTGAAACAAATAACACTTTTTTTCGTATATAATAAATCAGAGATTGTGTAAAAAATGATTATTTTTTAGTTTCTATTCTATTGTTTGATATGGATTGTGTTTCTTTATTCTTTAAATATTTGGGAT
>SLSH01000291.1 GCA_007130555.1 Bacteroidales bacterium | reverse complement strand
TCAGGCATTACCCCGAGTTTATTCATTTTTTCGGCAAAATAAATAATTGTTTTTTCGGTATTAACAAAAATATCTTCCGGTCCGAAATTTAAAGTTCCGCAATCTAATGTTGCCATTTCGGGAACAAGTTCGAGAGGCTGTAATCTTTCATCGTCAGTCATTCCGACTGCTCCGCCTGTAGAAGGTTGAATAATTACATCAGGCACTTCGGCTTTGATTGCATCAATTACTTCTTTAAATCTGTTTTTATCCTGAGTAGGAGCCCCGTCATCCCATCTCACATGAAGATGAATAATACTTGCACCTGCCTCATAAGCTAATTTTGCTTCCCTGACATATTCCTCTACTTTGTAAGGAACTGCCGGATTGTGTTCTTTTAACACTTCCGCTCCGCATATTGCGGCTGTAATAATTAGTTTACTCATATTTTTATATTTTTATCAAATTTATTTTCTCTGACATTCTTTTGGAACGACACATGTTCCGCTTGCTTTACAAACCACAATCGGCTTATCAAGAAAATCGGCGGCAGAATCTGACACATCTGTTCTTGGAGCAATTACTTTTCGTGCTTCAAAAATCATTTTTCTTGAGGTATTGCCTGTATTAGTAATTTCTCCGACAGCTTCAATGTAATCCCCTGCATAAACAGGTGCGGTAAATTCCACATTATCATAAGCTACAAAAAGACCTTCGTCTCCGTCATTTCGAATTAATAATTCTGTTGCAACATCTCCGAAAAGTTGCAACATTTTTGCTCCGTCAACTAGATTTCCGCCATAATGAGCATCGTTACTACCCATTCTTACTCTTATCATTACTTTCATTATTCTATAGTTTAAATTTAACTAACAATATAGTCCACAAAAATTGAAGGAGTATGCACTCTTTCGGGAGAAATATCTCCTGTTTCTACAAGTTCTTCGGCTTCTGCAATAACAATTTCTGATGCCGTAGCCATAACAAAATTAAAGTTTTGTGTAGTACCTTTATAAATCAAATTACCCGCTTTATCGCAAATACTTGCACCTACTAAAGCCAAATCGGCTTTAAGAGGTTTTTCGAGAAGATAAGTTTTCCCGTCAACATTTAATTTCTCTTTCCCCTCTTCTGCTTTTGTTCCTATTCCTGTAGGAGTTAATATTCCGCCTAATCCTGCTCCCCCCGCTCTTATTCTTTCAGCCAAACTTCCTTGCGGACAAAATTCTATCTCTAGTTCTTTGTCATTAAATTGTTGAATAGTAACAGGATTGGTTCCGATATGTGAGGCAATTATTTTCTTTATTTGTTTCTGATTTATTAACCAACCTATTCCTTTGTCGGGGAATCCTGTATCATTACAAATTACAGTTAAATCTTTAACATTTTTTTGTGATAATGCTTTAAGAATTCTGTTAGGACTACCGTTAGCCATAAATCCTCCAATCATTAAAGTCATGCCGTCTTTGACCATCGAAACGGCTTCTTCTATTGTTATTTTTTTATTTTTCATAAATTAAATTATTAAAATTTATATTATAATTTTATTGATAGACAAAATTAAATATTTTTATTTACTTCCGCCTGTTTTGTTAAAAATTATTTTTATGTTTTAAAACGACCTCACTTTTACTAATCCCGATTTCATATTTTATACCCATTATTAAAGGCATATTATTATTAATATGTCCTCCCGGAAAATTAAAACACACAGGATAATCATACTCTGCAATATGCTCATTTACAATTTCATAAGCAGATTTACCGAAAGAGGGTTCACTGTCAATCATATCTGTAAATGCTCCTGCTATCAATGCTTTTAAATTTTTTAATTTTCCCGAATGTTTTAAACTTAGCATTATTCGGTCAAGATGATATAAATATTCATTTACGTCTTCTATAAATAAAATTTTGCCGTCGGTATTTATTTCATAAGGAGTTCCTTGAAGGCTGAAAATTGTTGACAAATTTCCTCCGATTAATTTACCCGTGGCAGAACCATTTTTATTTAACGAATGTTTTGATAATTTATAATCGGGGAATTGCCCTTTAAGAATATTTATTAGATTTTTAACGGATTCGGATTTAGGCTCTTCAAAAAATGCCTTTGACATCGGTCCGTGAATACTTGCTACTCCATGCTTATTAATTGCTGAATGTAATATGGTAATATCGCTAAAACCTATAAGCCATTTCGGATTTTTTAAAAATTTGGAGAAATCAATTTTGTCAATTATTCTTAAAGTTCCGTAACCTCCACGAGAACATAATATTGCTCCGTAGCTTGCATCATCCAATGCAGTTTGTAGATCCTTTAATCTTTCGGCATCGGTTCCTGCATAACGATGAAATTTCTTTAAACAAGACGGAAATATTTCGGCTTCAAAACCGATATTATCAAAATATTTTTTTGCGGAATAAACAAAATTTTCATCAACAAAACCTGCTGGACTTACAATGGCAACTTTTAAATTTTGTGTTATGTTTTGAGGGACTATCATTTTATCAGATTATATAATTTACGCAAATTTAGAAAATTATTTAAAATAGGACAAACATAATTTATATAATGCCTTAATTTCATCCGTATTTTTACAGAATTGACAAGGCGTAAGTTTGCGATATTCAAAATATTTTCCGGTCATGTTATTAACTTCTTCTGATGTGGCAAGCCAAACGGGCGTGTCTGCTCCTTTACGCGGAGGGTCGGGAAAATTAAATCCTAAATTATTACTTAATTTTGAACTTATTTCTCCGGGATGACAACTATTTACGGCAATATTATAAGGTTTAAATTCTTCGGCAAAATACTGACTTAACATACGATTTGCCTGTTTCGACTGCCTGTAAGCAGTATCATTGTCATAACTTCGTTTTTTAAATTCAACGTCATGTATATTTAGACCTCCTGCATAAAAACTGGCGACATTTACAATTCGTCCTCCACTGACTATGCGGGGCTGAAGATAATGTTTCATCCATACATATCCAAGTACGTTAGTTGCCCACTGCATTTCTATTCCTTCAGGAGTTTCAAGACGTTGTTGCGGAGTAGTACCTGCATTATTTATCAATACCGAAATATCCTCGTTAAGTTCTTTCGTAAATCTCTTAATTTCTTCTTCACACGAAAGATCAACAACTGCCGGACGAATATCGAAATTTCCGGTTTGTTTGGAGATTTCATCACATGTATTTTGTAATTGCAAGGCATCTCGACCAATTAAAATAAGAGCAAAATCCTTTTCTGCCATCATTTCGCAGATAGCTTTGCCAATAACTCCATAAGCTCCGGTAATTACCGCGGTTTTTTTCATAAAAAATCAAATTATTGAAAACAAAAATAATAATTTTTAAAATATTTGAATAATAAAAAAAAATAGTATTTTTGAATTATAATTTAATAAACCATTTAAACCTTAATTATTATGAAAAAAATCATCAAAATTTTACTGGCAATTATTGCGTCGCTTTTTGTATTATTAATCGCTGCAATTATTATTATTCCTATTGCCTTTAAAGGTCCTATTATGGAAAAAGTAAAACAGGAGATTAACAATAATCTTAATGCCAAGCTTGATTTTGAGGATTTCAATCTGAGTTTAATACGAACTTTTCCTGATCTGGGGATTACAATTGACGGACTTAAAATTGAAGGAGTTAACGAATTTGAAGGCAAAACTCTGTTAAAAGCAGACCGTATCAGAACAACCATTGACTTGAAAAGTGCTTTTTCCGGCGATAATTATGAAATAAAATCAATAATATTAAAAAAACCGGATATATATATAATGTATTTGCCGGACGGTACTGCAAATTTTGACATTGCAATTGCCGATACAACCGATGTTGAAGAAATAACCGAAGACACTGAATCTTTATTTGTCCTTAGCTTAAAATCGCTGGAAGTTGAAGACGCCAGATTTGTATATAATGACATGATGTATGATATTTATACGGCATTAGACAACATGAACTTATCTCTTACGGGAGATTTTACAGCCTCTACAACTTTTGTTAATGCAGCATTAAGCGTGGGAGCTTTAGATTTTGCAATGGACGGAATATCTTACCTGAAAAATGGAAAAGTCCAAGGTACAGCAGGTTTTGGACTGGATATGGATACATGGAAATTTACATTTACAGATAATAATTTTGTTTTAAATAATATGCCGTTTGGATTTGACGGATTTTTTACAATGAATGATGATTCCAGTTATGATATGGATATTAAACTTATTACCGAAAAAATAAACTTTAAAGATTTATTGTCACTCGTTCCCGCAATATATATGACAGACATGGAAGGGATGCAAACTTCCGGAAATGTAGAAATATCTGCCTTTATCAAAGGTAAAATGGATGATGAACAAATCCCGGCTTTTGACCTTAAACTGATTGTTGATAATGCAATGTTTAAATATCCCGAATTGCCTAAATCAGTTGATAATATCAATATCGTTACAAGAATTAATAATCCCGACGGAAATCCGGATAATACCGTTATTGATATTTCACGCTTTGATATGAATCTCGGAGGAAATCCTGTAAACATTCTATTTAATGCAAAAAAACCTGTGTCGGACCCCGAATTCTTTGCGTCCATAAATACTAAAATCGATCTTGCAACACTTTCTGATGTCATGCCGTTAGAAGACGGAGAAGAATTATTCGGCAAAATTAAATCCGATATTTATGTGAAAGGAAAAATGTCTTATCTCGATAATGAAGAATACGATAAATTTGATGCAAAAGGAAGTCTTGAAATTAATCAAATGAATTATTCAAGCAAAGACATGCCGTATAAAGTATTGATAAACAACATGGAACTTATTTTTTCTCCTCAATATGTCGAATTAAAAAACTTTTCTGCAGATGTCGGCAAAAGTGATTTTAAAGCCCACGGAAAACTTGATAACCTGTTTGCCTATGTATTTAAAGATGAATTGTTAACAGGAAGTTTTAATCTTAATTCAAATTATATTGATGTTAATGAGTTTATGGGAGAGGAAACTGCTCCTGCCGAAGATATAGAAACTGTAAAAGCTGATGATATAGCTTCAGAATATGAATCTGTGGAAGTTGTTGAAATTCCGGCAAATATAGACTTTCAATTAAACTCAAGGTTTAATACAATTCTTTACGATGATATAGAAATTAAAAATCTAGTGGGAAATATTATAATAAAAGAATCCAAAGCAGATTTGAGTAATTTGTCAATGGAAACTCTTGGCAGTAAAATAATTATGAATGGAAGCTATAGTACAGTAAATAAAATGAATCCCGAAGTTGATTTCGGATTAAACATAAGTAATGCTGAATTTCAGACACTTAGAACATTATT
>SLSH01000301.1 GCA_007130555.1 Bacteroidales bacterium | reverse complement strand
GCAGGATTTAGTCTCGCAATTAAAAAGACACCGGCTTTTACCATTGTTGCAGAGTGAAGATATGCACTAACAGGTGTTGGTGCTTCCATAGCATTTGGCAGCCAAAAATGGAAAGGAAATTGAGCAGATTTTGTAAAGGCTCCTAATAATATCAATATAATTATCGGAACATATAAATAATGTCCTGTAATAACAGAAGACTGATTTATTAACTCCATAATAGAATAACTGCCACCAATATATCCCATTAAAATTAGTCCTGCCAGCATTGCCAGTCCGCCTCCCGCAGTAATCAGTAATGCCTGCAATGCGGCATATCTGGATCTTTCGGTTTCGTGATTAAATCCGATAAGAAGATAAGAACTTATACTTGTTAATTCCCAAAAAATAAATAATGCAAATATATTATCCGACAATACTACACCAAGCATTGAGGTCATAAAGAATAGCAAATAAGCATAAAATCTTGCCAATTTTTTATGTCCTGCAAGGTATCCGCTTGCATAAAAAACAATTATTGCTCCAATACCGCTAATAATCAATGCAAAAATAAGACTTAATCCGTCAACAATAAAATTAAGATTTACATTTAAAGATGGAAACCATGTGTATTTTAACAATAAAGTTTCGCCGTTTGATACAGGACTTATCATTGTACACAAGTAAGCAAAAATGGATAATGGGACTAAACACAAAATTGCACCTGATAACTTTGGAAAAAGTTTATGAACAAAAGGAGATACAATTGCTGCCAAAAATCCTATAATTATTACTGTTAACATATTATCAATTATTTATTATCAGTTTTATTATCTTTATTATCTTTATTATCTTTATTATCTTTATTATCTTTATTATCTTTATTATTACAATCAAATTCTCTTGTATTTTCATCGAATTTCCCTTCAAGGTCGTCGCAAACAGTTTTATCCCATTTTTTTAGTTTTATTATATGAGATGTGCGTCCCAGCATGTGGGCTCCCACAGGAACCGTAAGAATTAGAAATATGATAATTCCTATAACATGCAAAGCGATGGTAATGTCTCTAAAGTGTAATACTGCTGCAATCAGCATTGATGCTACTCCAAATGTTCCTGCTATTGTTGAAGCCGACATTCTAAGGTAAACATCCGGCATTTTTAATAAGCCAATTGAGGCAACAAATATAAAAATCGTACCTAAAATTAAAAATAATAAAACTAAATATTCTATCATATCAAATTATTTTATTCTATTTTTTTTCTTCTTTCATAATAATATGCAAATGCAATTGTACTTAAAAATGCAATCAGTGCAAGAATAAGAGAGATATCAATTATCATTGATTTATCATAAAGTATTGCATAAGCCGAAAAAGCACCTATTCCTACAATTACCAGTAAGTCTAATGCAATAACTTTATCTATCAAACTTGGCCCTCTGAATAGTCTGATAAATATCATAAGCATCGAAATGCTTAGTAATGGTAAAACAAAATATATAATTATTAAATCAATATTCATCTTAGTGCCTCCAATAATTTTTTTTCAAGTCCGTTTTTTATCGCATCTATACTTTTTTGTTTGTCATTTTTATCAATATATACATTATAAACATACAAAATACATTTATCTTTTGATACTGCAAGGCTTGTTGTTCCGGGTGTTAAAGTAATTGAATTAGCCAGAAGAGTAATTTCCAGATCTGTTTTTGCATCAAGTGGAACTGCAATTATTCCGGGGTTCATATAATGTTTTGGAGTAATAATATCATAACCGATTTTCAGACTGCCTATTATTACTTCTTTAATAAATAACAGGAAGAAACCGGTGGTTTTCGGAATGATTCTAAAATACCTAACTTCTTTATTATTTCTTTGAACAAACCATAAAATAAAATAACTGACAATAAAGCCAAAAATAAAGTTTTCGGCATTTAGCCTCATTGTTAAGGTAATCCATATAAACGTCAAAAATATGTTTTCAAAAAAAGTTTTCATTGTGCACCTCCTCCTAATACAGTATTAATATAAATTGACGGATTTAATAATTCATTTGATGCTCTTTCGGCAATTTGAAAAAACGGCTCGGGATAAAATCCTATCGTAATCATTGCCAGAATGAGAATTATTATTGGTATAGTCATATAAATATTTTCTTTAGAAAAAATTCTTTGACTAACACTATTATTGTTTTTAATAATTCCGGGATCTTTGGTCCAAAATGCATAGCTCCATATTTTAACCATCGAAAACAAAGTTATTAAACCTACAAAAAGAGCAGTAACTATCACAAAATATTCTCCGCTTTCTAAACCGGGTTTTGCAATAAAAAACTTTGCCCAAAATCCTGACAGCGGTGGAATTCCTGCAAGAGATAAAGCCGGGATTAAAAACAATATACTCAAAACGGGATAAGAATTTGCAATTCCGCCTATTTTTCTGATATCATAACTCCCTTTTACTTTGTTAACTAACCCTGCAACTAAAAACAGGTTCCCTTTTACTATAGTATGATGGATCATAAAATATATTGCTCCGGCAATTGCTAAAGGAGTATATAAGGCAAGTCCCAATACCATATAACCAATCTGGCTGATGCTATGAAAAGCCAGTATTCTTCTCATATCAAAATGTGAAGCTGCGCCAAGAACTCCTATAAGCATTGTAAATCCTGCAATCCATAATAAAACTACATGAGTAAAGCCAACATCCTGAATAAATAATAATGTAAAAACCCGTATTAAAGAATAAACTCCTACTTTAGTCAGCATACCTGCAAATATTGCGGCAATACTGATTGGAGGGGTATGATACGAAGCAGGCAGCCAAAAGAATAGAGGAAAAACTGCTGCTTTAATTCCAAAACATATCAAAAAAAACATAGCTACCAGTGTAACCAAAGCTTGATTTTCCAGTTCAGGAATTTTTACTGCCAAATCAGCCATATTTAATGTTCCGGTCATTCCATATATAAAACCAATTCCAATTAAAAAGAATGCGGATGAAACCAAGTTTATTGTTACATATTTAAAGGTTGCACCAAGCTGTTCTTTAGTGCCGTCCATTGCCAGCAGGATAAAAGAAGAAATAAGCATTACCTCAAACCAAACATACATATTAAAAAGATCTCCGGTAAGGAATGCTCCGCAAATACCCATATACATAATATTTAACAACGGGTAGTATGCAAATTGCCTTCTTTTCATTGTCATATTCGGGCACCTCTGTCTTTCATTTTTCATTGAAGATATAGAGTAAATAGAAATTATCAGAGCCATAACAGTAGTAATAAAAACCATAATAGCACTAAAAGTGTCTGCAATTATTGTTATGCCATACGGTGCAATCCAGCTTCCTGCTTGAAAGTGAAGAATTCCATTAGCTAAAACCTCATTAAGAAAAAGTATTCCAATTATTAGAAATATAAATGAACCGCTTAGATTTATTATTTGCTGTATTTTTTTAAATCTCCAGAATGCTATTGTTAATAATCCTAGAATTAGTGGAAATATAATTGGTGCTATCAATAACGCGTTCATAAATCTTTCAAGTTAAATTAATCCTCATTATCATCATCTTCATATTCTTTAAGTTCAATAGCATCTCCAATGCCAACAGTTTGATAAACCTGCTCTATTAAAACTATAGCAAATGCCATTACTCCAAATCCGATTACAATAGCTGTAAGCACTAAGGCTTGTGGCAATGGGTCGGCAACTGTTTCTGTAATATACTTTTCTCCTTCTTCGATTAGTGGAGCCTTACCTCTTACAACAGTAGCCATTGTAAAAATCAATAGATTACATGCATGTGCCAAAAAAGCCAGTCCTATTATCAATTTAATAATACTGCGGCGTAATATCATATAAATAGCACTCGCAAACAAACCGCCGATTAAAATTGCCAGTAAAGACTCCATAATGCTATTGTTTTAATTTTAATGTAAATATTATACTTGTTGATGCTCCGAGAACTACCAAATAAACACCAATGTCAAATAGTAAAGGAGTACTCAAAGGACCAATTATAGGAAATTCATAGCTTCCCCAAAGGCTTGTAAATCCGGGGGCTCCGGTAAAAAGTGAAAATAATCCGCTTATTAAAGCAAAAGATAATCCGCAAATAATAAGTAAATTAGGATTAAACGGAAAAATTTGACGTGCATGAGTAATTCCATTTGCAATAGTATATAACGCAAATGCCATAGAAGCGATTAGTCCTCCTACAAATCCGCCTCCGGGTTCGTGATGACCACGAATTAATATAAATACCGAAAATAATAATAATATTGGTAATAATATTCGTGTGGCTGTAGATAATATTATTGATATCATTTTCTTAAATCTTTTAAATCTTCAAAATTAAATATTATATTTATAAAAAAAAGTTTTATTTTTATTTTTTTTCAAAAGAAAAGAATTAATAGAAGTCCCCTTTATTTAGTACATGAAAATTTTATGCAATAATACAAATAGAACACGGATTACACTATAAATTCCCATAAAGACACTAAGGACACTAAAATAATGTGTATATACTAACCGAAAAGTATTCTGCTAACTTCAAAAAAAATACTAATAATTTTACAATACTTTGTGATCTTTGTGTCTTAGTGGGATAAAAAATAAAAATACCTAGAATTCCCACAAAGACACTAAGAACACTAAGATAATGTGTATATATTAACCGAAAAGTATCTCGTTAACTTCAAAAAAAATAACTAATAATTATATAATACTTTGTAATCTTTGTGTCTTAGTGGGATAAAAAATAAAAATACCTAGAATTCCCACAAAGACACTTGATTTTATTGACGAACTCTAATTATGTTTAGTACATGAAAACTTTTGTCATATCCTAATGTTTAATAAATCTATCATTACATATATATAAATATAATAATAAGAATAATAATCAATAGTTTCTACCTTAGTTTTGAGTATTTTTTTTACCTTTACATTATAATAATCATAAAAAAACATAAGATATGTTATGTTTTATAACTTATTATTATTATGAAAAAATTACTTCTTCTTAGTTTAATAATTATTTTAAGTTTTACAGTTTTTAGTCAATCTATTTGGATGTCTATTGATGACAATTATAAAAAAGAATCTAAAATTAACCCGACACTTATAAGTTCTACAATAGACCGATCTGTCGTTGATTTTTCTTTTGGCGGGTTCTATTTGGTCGGTACAAACACACATAAAGGAGTTTCAAATACACTTGAACTATCCGGTGCATCAAAACTGTTAATAGAAGGAGTTCCTGATTTATTAAAATTAACGGCTTCCATAATTATTCCGAATCAAACAGCCGTAAAAGTAAATGTTATTAAATCAGATTATGTAGAATACGAAAACATTGAAATAG
>SLSH01000436.1 GCA_007130555.1 Bacteroidales bacterium | reverse complement strand
TTACTCCTTCTTTCCATTTAAAACTATATCTATATTCTATATACGGTTTTATACGACATCCGATATTAAACAAAATTCCGCCTCCTGCTTCAATAACATAATTGTCTCTATTACCTGTTCCGAATGAATAATCCTCATTGTTAATCCATCTGTTAAATGCTCCTCCTACCAACAAATAAGGCTGAATTTTCCCTTTTAGAATATAGTAGTTTATATCTATTCCGATATAAAATTCATTAATATAACTTACGGGCGGATAATATGAAAACTTTGGCACTAAAGTAAATCTATTATTTAAGTTAATCAAAATTCTGGCATCTACCCCAAAACTTTCTGTCTGAAAATTATATAAGCCTCCGACACCTAGCATAAAAGTTTCTTTTTTCTCAGTTCTATAAGGTCTTGAATAAGCAAAATGGGGGAAAAGCAGAATTACAAATAAAAATAAATAAAATGCTTGTGATATATTTGGCCGTTTTCTTTCCATTACAATTAAATTAATCTTCACAAAAATACAATAGTTTTTAAACTACCAAAAAAACAAGTACATTAATTAATGGTATTCCCCTATTTTTTTTACATATTCGAAAAAATGTTTATAATTTTGTTTATTTCAAACATATAATTAATATCTGATTTTCAATTGTTTATAAATAAAAAATAAATATTTTTAAGTTTTTTTTTTATCTGCTGTAACTTTTTGATATAGCTTTGCGTCAGACGGTTAAATTATGAAAGCAAAAGAGTACAATATAATCGTAGAAAAACATGCTGACGGACTTTATCGGTTTATCCTCAGCAATATAAGAGATGAGGACAAGGCTCAGGATATTGTACAAGACAGCTTTGAAAGATTGTGGATTAATCACGAAGAAATAAGTTTTGAAAAAGGCAAATCATTTTTGTTCAAAATTGCATATAACAGAATGATAGATATAATAAGAAAAGATAAAAGATTGCTTGGCTCTTCGGAGATTGTCGAACACGAAAAAGACGGATATATTGATAACCGTCTTGAACTAAAAGAGGTATTGGATGTGGCTCTGAATAAATTAAGCAAAATTCAAAAATCAGTTGTTGTTTTACGTGATTATGAAGGATATGCTTATGAAGAAATTGCCGAAATAACGGGATTAAACGAATCGCAAGTAAAAGTTTATATTTTCAGAGCAAGACAATATTTAAAAAAATATATCGGACAATTAGATTTAGTAATATAAAATGAAAACAAAAATTAACATATCAAATTACGAAGCATACTGGCTAGATTATCTTAATGAACAATTAAGCGAGGAGATGGAATCACAACTTTTTTATTTCCTTGAAAAAAATCCGGATTTGTATGATAATCTGATTGATGACGATGAACTTAAACTGAAAGCTCCTGAAATCAGCTTTCAGGGTAAAGAAAAACTATATGCCGAAAATCAAACAGATAATCTATTAATAGCAAAACTGGAAAACTCAATAAGTGAAGAAAACGATAAGTTTATTACCGAGAAAATTAAAACCGATAAAAAAATCGGCAGAGATTTTGAACTATATAAAAAAACAAAGCTGGTTGCAGATAAAAATATTGTTTTCCCTGATAAAAATAAACTGAAAAAATCAATATCAATCCCATTATATCAACGAATAACAGCAATTGCAGCAATTTTTCTTGTTGTATATGTTGCCGGAACATATATATTTAAACAAGCAGAAGACCTAAAAATTGAAAATGTCAGATTTTCAGAATTAGAAATATCCGTTAAATCGGCAGAGAAAAAAACCACAGAAGAAATTGCTTTGATTTCGGAATCAAGTTATACGGTTGAGAAAAAAACGACAACAGAAACAATAACAGAATCAAAACAAGAAAAAATCATATATTCAGAAAGAGGCTATGAAATAGAAGCTATAGAAAAAATGTCAATTAAACAGGCATCTCCGATTGCACTGAACTTTGATATAAATTATAATCTTTTAAAAGAAAAAGAAGTTGAAGTTGAAGCAGAAGAAAACCATACGACAGAGCAAAGTTTAAACTTTACCGTTGAATATATAGAAGCCGAACAAGAAAACCGATTAATTTCTTCCATAAACAAAATTTTTGATGTCGGAAGAGAAATAAATATTACAGAATCGATTCAAAACTTAAGAGACAAAAGAAATGAGATTTTATTATCAAGTATTAACAATTAAAAATTATGAATTATGAAAACAAATAAAAAAATATCAGCCACAATATTGGGACTATTATTTTCAACAATGATATTCGCAATGTCAAATACTATACATAAAACTGATACCATTCGCATTAAAACCGAAGATGATACAGAATTAGTAATAGTTATTCCAATTTCCGAATTGAAAAAAATGCAGTTAGCAATGGAAACAATTATGGAAAAAACACCCGGTCTTTTTGATGAAAAATTTGTAAATAAATTTAAACCTTTTGATACGATTTATAATATATCCACGATTTATAATGTATCAATAGATGATATTGGGTTTAAAACTATTATTGAAGGTGAAAGAAAGGGCGAAAGACATATTATTGAAACTGATAGTCAAAAATCTAAAAGAAAGTCGAAAAGCTTATATGGTTTTACTAAATTTAGTTTGGGTTTAAATAATTATCTTGAAAACGGCAACACATTTCCGAATGATAACAAAGAACAATATTCGGTTAAAGCATGGGGTTCGTGGGACGTAGCAATTGGGGGCGGAATGAGATGGTATGTCGCAAAACCCATATCATTTGATATAACAGCAGACGTGTCGTGGTATAATTTTAAATTTCAGGACAAAGCAACACGTATTGACATAGACAATAATCAAATAGTCTTTTTAAAAGACAGCATGGGATATGATTATAAAAAAAGTAAAATTACAGTGCCTTATGTAAATGCAAGCATTATCCCAATGGTTCATTTCGGGAAAAGCTCAAGAGGATTAAACCGTAATATGTTCAGACTTGGAGCAGGAGCTTATGCAGGATACAGATTAGGAGGAAAAGTAAAATACGTTTATAAGGATAGCAATTCAAAAAACACTTTTAAAGACAAAGATGATTTTTATCTTAACAGCTATAGGTACGGCGTAAAAGCAGTATTTGGTATTAATGAAATTAATATTTATGCCGCCTATGATTTAAATACTTTGTTTGCAGAAAACAAAGCACCGGAACTAAATCCGATTAGTTTCGGTATAAACTGGAATTTTTAAAAAAGTAATTTTTTCGTAACAAAAAACCGTTGATACAAAATGTGTCAGCGGTTTTTTAATATTTGACAACTTTGGAAATTTTAATAAAAAAACACTATGCCCGATGCATACCAAGACTGTCCGAAAAGTATTTTCGACGTTCTTTTATTCGGATGCCTACGACACAAAAGTCAAATATTCAATTCTAAAGGACAAATTCTTGACTTTTTAGACAACATCTTTTTTTATAAATGTTTGATTTAATTTTTGTGGCAGATTGCTTTCGGAGTAATTATATTCAACAAACAAGTTGCTATAATTAACGTCTACGAAGGAGTCAAACTTATTTTAATAAATCAGTTGTTTTTATAATTAATTTTTTATTTTTACGGATAATAAAACTATTCATTATGCCAGGTACATTTTCACAAATTTATATTCATGTTGTATTTGCTGTTAAAGGTAGGCAAAGTCTGATAAACAAGACGTGGGAAGATCGCTTATATAAGTATATTACAGGAACTGTTCAAAATAAAGAACAGAAAATGATTGCAATAAATGGAGTGCGAGATCATATTCATTTCTTAATTGGCATGAAGCCTTCTTGCTGTTTGTCAGATTTAGTTAGAGAAGTTAAAAAATCATCCAATGAATTTATAAAAACAGAAAAGTTTATTAAATTTAAATTTGAATGGCAGGAAGGATATGGAGCTTTTTCTCATAGTCATTCAAACTTCAAAGTAGTAGCCAAATATGTAATGAATCAAAAAGAACATCATAGAAAAAAGAGTTTTAAAGAAGAATATATTAAACTTCTAAAACAGTTTGAAGTTGATTTTAAGGAAGAGTATTTATTTGAATGGATTGAGGATTAAGTAATTTGATTTTAGTATGACCCCTTCAGGGTCAAAAAGCATTATTTGGCTTGTTTTTTTATAAAGGTGTGACCCTTTCAGGGTCAAAGAATTGGTTTTACTTTTTTTTTATGACTTAAGCGAAGCTCTCCAAGATTATGTAGATTGCCAATTTCCGATGGCAAATAAACAATTTCATTATGTCTAAAAGAAATTGTTTTAAGATTTTTTAAGTTTCCGATTGTTGCAGGCAAACTGTCAAGACGATTACTGCTAATAACCAAAGTTTCAAGATTTTCAAGTTTGCCAATTTCATCCGGCAAATGCCTTAAACCTGTACGAAACAAGTGTAGCTCCTTTAAGTCTTTAAGATTCGCTATTTCGGGAGGCATACTTCTTTTTTAGCAATTCGTCTTTAAGCTTACCTTCTAACTCTTTTTCTTCCATTGATAGAAAGATGCTGAAAAGATTCCGTTCTTTTTAAGTGTTACACTAACACCATTCTCTGAAGCTTCCTTTAGGATAGCAAGTTTTTCCTCTGTTGTAAATTTTCTTTTTTCCATAATGACAAAAATAATTCTATTTTTTTTAATATAATTTTGTCCGTATATTTGGGGGGCTAAAACATTAGTATTAAAAAATGTCGCATAGAATCTTAAATGTTAATAAAAATGATGTTGTAATTTCAAACCACAAGACGCAGTACTTCGATTTCCCCATGCATCTTGCGAGGTAGCGGGGACATGTTGATTTTTTTCTCATCTGTAGCATATTTTACATTTTGAAAAAAATAAATTCTTTACAAATATACAATTGCTTTTTTAGAAAATCCTGAACTCTGCAAATGAAAAATTATATTAAAACACAAGTTGCTATAATTACCGACTCCGAAGGAGTCGAACATTTATAAAAATGCCAATAGAGTATGAACTACGACTCCGAAGGAGTCGAACTTTTTTTTACAAATAAAAAATCCCTCAAAAAAAACAATCCCATTCTATTGTGTTTTTAATATTTTAATTAATTTTGTTGCAATTATATTTCAAATAAAAATAACCAAAACAAATAATTATTATGAATATACACGAATATCAGGCAAAGCAAATTTTAAAACAATTTGGAGTTCCTGTGTTGGCAGGATTTCCTGCAGACACACCCGAAAAAGCACGTGAAGCGACATTAAATTTAGGCACCGAAAAATTTGTTGTTAAAGCTCAGATACATGCAGGTGGAAGAGGCAAAGGAGGAGGAGTTAAAATTGCAAATTCTCCCGATGAAGTTTACGAAATGGCAAAAAATATGCTGGGAATGACTTTGATTAC
>SLSH01000326.1 GCA_007130555.1 Bacteroidales bacterium | reverse complement strand
TTAAAAGAAAAAAATATTTGATTAAATTTTTTATTTAAAAAAAAAATGTATATTTGCAAATTCAAATTTATATAGAAAATATAATATTTAATAATAATTTAAAAAAGTTTTTAATATGACAAAAGCGGATATTGTAAATGAAATTTCAACCAGTACAGGAATCGAAAAAGTTACTGTTCAAAGGACAGTAGAAGTTTTTATGGAAACTGTTAAAAAATCTATTATTGACGGAGAAAATGTATATCTTAGGGGTTTTGGAAGTTTTATTGTAAAACAAAGAGCAGAAAAAACAGCCAGGAATATTTCGAAAAATACAACTATAATAATTCCGGCTCATAAAATTCCTGCTTTTAAACCTTCTAAATCATTTGTTTATAAAGTAAAAAATAATAATTAAAATATTTATATATTATGCCAAGCGGAAAAAAAAGGAAAAGACATAAAATGGCTACGCATAAGAGGAAAAAACGCTTACGCAAAAATAGACATAAAAAAAAGAAATAGTTTTTTCAGAATAACGAGAGTTTCTTAATATCAATACTTTAAGCTATAGCTTAAAGTATTGATGTTGTTTTATAAAAACTTATAAACCCGTCAATAATAGTGGCCCATCCGAAAGATGAAATGCAGAATGAATTATATTTGGACGTTAATCCGTCCGAAATTAAAATTGCTTTGCTCAAAAATAAAAAACTGATTGAATTAAATCGTGAAAAAAGCAATACAAAATTTGCCGTAGGAGACATTTATCTCGGGAAAGTGAAAAAAATTATGCAGGGATTAAATGCCGCCTTTATTGATATAGGATATAATAAAGATGCTTTTTTACATTATCTGGATTTGGGAGCAAATTTTCAAACCTTAAACAAATTCCTGCATATAGGACTTTCTTATAAACCCAAAAAAATAAAAATTAGTAAAATAAATCGGGAAAAAGAAATTGATAAAAACGGCAAAATTACCGATGTTCTAAATGCCGGACAATATATACTCGTACAAGTAGAAAAAGAACCTATATCTACAAAAGGACCACGCCTTTCTTCCGAAATATCACTTGCCGGAAGAAATATCGTTTTAATGCCTTTTACTAACAAAGTTTCAATTAGTCAAAGAATAAAATCCAGCGAAGAAAAAGTAAGACTAATTAAGCTTATAGAAAGTATTATTCCAAATAATTACGGAGCAATAATAAGAACCGTTGCAGAGAAAAAAAAGGTCAGCGAACTAGATGACGAATTAAATTCATTAGTTCAGAAATGGGAAAATTTATATAAAAATTTAAAAAATAAAAAACCCCCGAAACTTCTTCTCGGAGAAGCCAACAGAGCAAGTGTGATTTTACGCGACATCCTGAATGCATCTTTTGGTAAAATTGTTGTTAATAACGAAGAAACATACGAAGAAATTAAAAATTTTATAAAGCAAATCGCTCCCGAAAAACAAAAAATCGTAAATTTATATAAAGATAAAGAACCTATTTTTGATCATTTCGGTATCGAAAAACAAATAAAAACATTATTCGGAAAAACTGTTCCGATGAAAAGCGGTTCTTATCTTATTATTGAACATACCGAAGCAGCCCACGTAATAGACGTTAACAGCGGAACCCGAAGTAACAGCGAAAAAGACCAGGAAGAAAATGCTTTGGCAGTAAATTTAATTGCAGCCGAAGAAATTGCAAGACAACTTAAACTTCGCGATATGGGAGGAATTATTGTCGTGGATTTTATTGATATGCAAGATAATGAACATAAACGAATGGTTTATGAAAAAATGAAAGAATCAATGGGAGACGAAAGAGCAAAATACAATATTGCCCCTCTCAGCAGATTCTGCCTTATGGAAATTACAAGACAAAGAGTCAGACCGGAAATAGAAATAAATACAAACGAAACATGCCCATGCTGTACAGGAACAGGACAAATATCTGCAAGTATAGGACTCCAGGACCAAATCGAAAATTCAATAAAATTTATTATTAATAAACATAAAATCAATCATTTAGTTGTTAAAGTACACCCATTTGTTCATGCATATCTTACAAAAGGATTCGCTTCAATCAGAAAAAAATTGCAAAAACAATTTAAATGTAAAATCGTTATTAATCCAATGATGGCATACTCGTATATGGAGTTCCACATATTTGATAATAAAGATGAAAAAATTGTTTATTAAATTTTTTAATATGAAGGTCAAAAAAAATATTCCCGTAATTGTTTTGTTGTTAGCATTGTCGGGGATTTGGAATAATCTGACGGCTCAAATAGAAGAACCCGTAAAATGGGAAACAAAAATTGAAAAAATAGACGAAAATTATATTTATCTGATATTAAATGCCGAAATTAACGATGGATGGGATATGTATTCCCAGTTTTTCGAAGAAGGAGGACCATTGCACCTGCGTTTTGATTTTGAGGAGTCCGGAAAATACGAATTAATTGGTATTGTCGAAGAAATAATCGAACCATCCGAAAAATTTGACGAAATATTTAAAGTAAATATCAGGTATTTTACAGAGAAAGCAGAATTTAAACAAAAAATCAGACTTAAAACAAATGACGGATTTAATCTGACAGGTGCAGTAGCAGGACAAGTATGCTATGTTGACGGAAGATGTATAAATATAGGGCATGATTTTAATATCCCCATCGGCGGCGGAGAAAAAACCGAAGAAGAGCACGAATATTTAAGCGAAAAAGAATCGCAAAAAATGACTCCCGTGATTGTTACTGATAATCCATACGAAAGTATGCAGGAACACGATAGTATTATTTCATTTCTTTTGATTGCATTTCTATTCGGAATACTGGCAATACTAACTCCTTGCGTGTTCCCCATGATACCGATGACCGTCAGTTTTTTTATTAAAAAAAGTTCATCTAAGCTTAACAGTATTATAAAAGCTCTTATTTTCGGGATTTCAATAGTAATACTTTATACTCTGGTAGGAGTAATTATCTCTCTTACAAGTGCGGGAGCAGATTTTACAACTGTTTTAAGCACAAGCTGGATACCAAATCTAATATTTTTTGTGCTGTTTATTGTTTTTGCCGCATCATTGTTCGGATTGTTTGAATTTGTTTTACCGTCTTCGTTAATAAATAAAGCAGATAAACAAGTTGATAAAGGAGGAATGATTGCATCTTTTTTTCTGGCGTTGACTCTTGTGATTGTTAGCTTTTCGTGCACAGGTCCTATTATCGGAGCACTTCTGGTACAGGCAACTACCGGAAGTATATTGCAACCGTCAATCGGAATGTTCGGATTCGGACTCGGGTTTGCATTGCCATTTACTATTCTGGCAATATCTCCGAACAGGCTAAATAAACTACCAAAATCAGGAGGATGGCTGAATTCTGTCAAAATTGTAATGGGCTTCTTAATTCTTGCTTTTTCATTGAAATTTTTATCAAATATAGACCAGAATTATCATCTGAATATTCTTAGCAGAGACATTTATATTGCAATATGGGCTGTCATTTTTATATTGTTGGGATTATATTTGCTTGGAAAAATTAAATTCCCTCATGATACACAGGTGAAAAAAACAGGATTTTTCAGACTGATACCGGTAATTATTTCTTTTTTAATAGCTGTTTATTTAATTCCGGGAATATTCGGAGCAAATCTTTCAACTATATCGGGATTATTACCACCGATGACTGCACAAAAAATTAATTTATTTGCCGGAAAATCCGAAACTGCCGCAAGTACATTATGCGACGAACCAAAATATGCCGACAGATTATTTTTACCTTATAATATAAATGCATATTTTGATTATAAGCAGGGAATTGAATGTGCAAAATCGCAGAATAAACCTGTATTACTATACTTTACGGGACATTCCTGCAGTAATTGTAAAAAAATGCAGGGGGAAATATGGTCGGACAAAAGGGTTCAGGAGTATTTTAATAATGAGTTTATTTTGATTGCATTGTATGTCGATGACAGAGTTATCGAACTGGACGAAGAAGACAGGTTTGTGTCAAAAAATGACGGAAAAATCAAAAAAAGACTTGGAGAAGCAAATGCAGATATACAGGTAGTTAATTTTAATAATAATTCACAACCATATTATGCCACAATATCTACGGAAGGGAAAGCGCTTGCAAAACCAATGACATACAATAATAATACAGAGGCTTTTATAGAGTTTCTGGAAAAATCAATTGAAAATTTTGAAATAACGTGTCGCTAAGTTGCTGTTAGTTGTACAAAAACTTGGTTTATTGTTTTATAAGTTTATTTGTAAATGAAATTCTTTTTTCGTCAGTAATTTTTAACAGATAAACTCCACTGTTCAGACTGCTGATATTAAACTCCTCATTTGTCTGTATTTTTGCTGATGTAACAAGTTTTCCTGTAAGGTCAAATATTTCAACCGTTAAAGTTTTGGTAGCCTCAGAACTAATTGTAATATGTGTTTTTGCAGGATTTGGAAAAACACTTATAAGCGAATTATCAACAAGTTCATTAATTTCGGTTAAACAAGAAAATAAGCAGTATGTAATTGTTTCTGAAATTGTTCCTGTATTTAAATCAACTTCGCCTCCTGTCAGGTCACAGAAATCAAAAGTTCCACTCATTGAACCTGAATTCCATGTATTGTTAGAAATACAAAATCTACCCGAGCCGTTTACCTGATTCCCATTATGCCAGTTGTTTTCTACTGTTACCATTCCATCATTGGTAAATATTGCCGGAGATGCCAAAGTGTCTATGTTTGAAAAATCATTAGTTATCAGTAGGACTCCGTCACTAGTATTTGTGAAACTTTTTGAGTTAGTAAAATCATTTGTAGTAATAGTGCCGTAATTAGTAACAGTTTCAATATTTAAAAAATCAACAGATGTAATTGTTCCATTGTTGTTTAATGTTCCTTCTGAATTATTCATAAATTGTGAAGTATTTATTGTTGCTTCGGGACTAATAGTTAAATCGGAAGAATTTAATAAACTGTCGGATTGAAATATTCCATTATTATTGACGGTATTAGAAACCAAAAAAGTTCTTGCAATATTAAAAGAGCCATTTACAGTCATTGTTGCCGTACCATTTGGATAATTCAGGGTAAATAACCTCATAGATGAATTCCCGTTTAAAGCACCTGAAGCATTTATTGTAATAGAATTAGCTATATGGGTATAGTCAATATCCAGAGTTACTGTGTGATTAATAACTACATTACCACTGCCTGTAGGAGGGACACCGCCCCATGTTTCAGGATTTGACCAGTTACCATCGGTTACAGTAGTTTGTGCATGAATTGTCATTGAGCAAATAAGTCCAATTAGCACTGCGAAAAATTGTAAATTTGTTTTCATTTTTGATTTAATTTTAAAGAGTTAATAATAAATATATT
>SLSH01000011.1 GCA_007130555.1 Bacteroidales bacterium | reverse complement strand
CCCAGCCCAACGGCACCAGTTTTTCCATTCCAATATCATAACTTCGCAAAGTTTTAAAGTTATTCGGACCGAAATACATACTAAATTTAGCAGACTGGTCAACCGATCTTTCAAAAGGGAAAGAAATTTCGGCATCAAATTCTTTAAGATATTTTTTTTCGGGACATTCTATTGTTTTTTGTTTTACGATTGGATTATCAATATGTCCTTTACCAATTAATGCAGACGAGAAAAACTGTTGTTTAAAAGCTATCCAGTGGACTCTTCCGCTGCTTATAAATTCATCATAGTCTCTCCTTTCGCTTAGTTTTTCTATTTCTCCTCTTTCCATTCTTACATAAACTGAGGAATTATCGGCTTCCCAGTCGGAAGTTGTTCTTTCCAAAGCCGGTATTAATGTTTTCCATTTAAGTGTAATATATGGATTTACAGCCAGTTCTTGATTAAGACCAATGATATTTACGTCAAAATCAATCATATAATCATTTGACGAAATAGTATAAACATATTCAATATATTTGTTCGGGTCAACTTTTAGACGCATTTTTATTTCTCTGTTGCTTGATTTTACTGATATAATATCATCATGGACATCTGCAGAAAAGTACATATCATTTGTAAGTAAAGTTTTACCTTCTGCAATCATTTCAAGTCCAAACTCGGTAATAGAATCATTATCATACATAACAAGGGGGCTACCGTCATATTTTTTGTAATCTTTTAATTCAACCGAATGAATTTTTCCACCCTTAGTCGTAAAAGTAATTATCATCACATCGTTTTCGACTGTAATAAACTTTTCTTCTCCTTCTGCAGTATGAGCAAATATTCCGTATTTTCTGATATTTTCCTGTTTAGCAATCAACTCTTTTTCTTCGGTTGATACTACATCTTCGTGAATAATTATATCCTCATCCGAAGTTTCTTTTTGTGCATCTGCAATTTGCTGTTGAGCCTGTAAAATAGAGTCTTGTCTTAATTGATATGCCAGATTAATCGAATCCTGACGTCTTTGCATTTCCCTCTTCGTATCTTCATCAGGTCTTGTAATATACATAAACCCGATTAATAATATTCCAATAATAACGATACCGGTTATACTTTGTTTATCCATTGATTATTTTTTTAATGTAGATTTGATAAAACTCACAAATAAAGGATGCGGATTAATTACGGTGCTTTTGTATTCGGGATGGAATTGCACTCCGACAAACCATTTATGTGCAGGGATTTCAACAATTTCGACAAGTCCTGTTTTCGGATTTTCACCTGTAATTTTCATACCTGCTTTTATAAATAAATCTTTGTATTTATTGTTAAATTCATATCTGTGTCGGTGTCTTTCATTTATTTTCAGACTTTTATATGCTTTGTAAACGATACTGTTTTTTTCAATTTTACAGGCATAAGTTCCCAGCCTCATTGTTCCTCCTTTTTTGCTGATACGTTTTTGTTCTTCCATTATGTCTATTACAGGATGTTTTGTGTTTTTATCTATTTCGGTAGAGTTTGCATCCTTTAATTTAAGAACATTTATGGCAAATTCAATTACGGCAGCTTGCATTCCCAAACAAATACCAAAGAAAGGAACATTTTTTTCCCTTGCATATTTTGCTGCAAGAATTTTTCCGTCTATGCCTCTAACTCCAAAGCCCGGGGCAATTAATATTCCGTTAAACTTTTTCAATAAAGAGTTTATATTCTCCTTTGTAATTTTTTCTGAATGTACATATTCAAAATTTATATTGGTTTCAATAGCTGCTCCGGCATGGATAATAGCCTCATTTATAGATTTATATGCGTCTTTTAATTCTACATATTTCCCAATCAGACCTATATTTACTGTATGTTTTGGATTTTTAATTCTTTTTAAAAAGTTTTTCCAATCTTTCAGTTTTGGTTTTTCTCCAACTTTAAGTCCGAAATGCATAAGTGTCATTTCATCAAGTTTTTCTTTTTGCATTTCTATGGGTACTTCATAAATAGAAGAAACATCTTTTGCTTCAATAACGTGTTGTTTATCTATATTACAAAATACTGCAACTTTTTTCTTTATTTCGGCATTTAATTTATGCTCTGTTCTTAATACTATCATATCGGGCTGTACTCCTGCCTCTAGCATGGTTTTTACGGAATGTTGCGTAGGTTTTGTTTTAATTTCTTCGCTGGCAGCAATATATGGTACCAGAGTAAGATGAATTACAAGACAGCGGGATTTTAATTCCCATTTTAACTGACGAACCGTTTCAATATAAGGCAATGATTCTATGTCACCAACTGTACCACCTATTTCAGTAATTACAAAATCATATTTCCCCCCTGAACCTAATAGTTTGATTCTTCTTTTAATTTCATCAGTAATATGCGGTATTATTTGAACTGTTTTTCCCAGAAAATCTCCTTTTCTTTCTTTGGTAATTACATCCAGATAAACTCTTCCTGTTGTAACGCTATTAGACTGCGATGTAAAAACATTTAAGAATCTTTCATAATGTCCCAGGTCTAAATCCGTTTCCGCACCATCTTCGGTTACATAACATTCTCCGTGTTCGTAAGGATTTAAAGTCCCCGGATCAACATTTATGTACGGGTCTAATTTCTGAATTGCAACATTATAACCTCTTGATTGTAAAAGCTTTGCAAGAGAAGCGGAAATAATTCCTTTCCCCAGCGAGGAGGCAACGCCCCCTGTTACAAATATGTATTTTGTTGTTGCCAAAGTATATTTTTACTTTTAAAAGTTTGTAAAATTAAAAAAATATTTACTTTATTCAAAAATATTTTAATTTTCTTAAGACGTAATACCTTTTTTTGATAATAAAAGCATTCGATTTTTTTAGACTATATGCAGGATATAAGGCTTATAAAATTTTTCCGGTCAAATATTCCAGAACATTATTATAAATTCTTTCGTGTAAATTTTTTGTTTCTGTTTTAACAAACTTTTCTTCTGTAATATTTTCATACAGTTCAATATATTTTTCGGAAATATTCTGAATAATATCTTCTGTCATTTCAGGCATAGCCTGATTTTGTTGTCCTGAAAAATTATTTTTCATCAGCCATTCTCTTACAAATTCCTTTGAAAGCTGGTTTTGCGAGATCCCTTTTTCAAAATTTTCTTTGTATATCTCCGAATAAAAATATCTTGAAGAGTCCGGAGTATGTATTTCGTCAATCAGATAAATTTTTCCGTCTTTTTTTCCGAATTCATATTTCGTATCAACCAAAATAAGTCCTTTTTCTTTTGCAATTATACAGCCTCGTTCAAAAAGTTTATAAGTATATTCTTCTAATTTTTCATAATCACTTTCACTTACTAATCCCGAATTAATTATTTCTTTTTTTGAAATATTTTCGTCATGTTTTCCCTGTTCTGCTTTTGTGGTTGGTGTTATAACTGGATATTCAAATGCCTGATTTTCTTTCATCCCGTCAGGAATTTTTACTCCGCATATTTCTCTGTTCCCTTTTTTATAATCTCTCCATAAACTGCCCGAAAGATAAGCTCTGATGACCATTTCAACGGGAAAAGGTTCGCACTTATATCCTATTGTAACCATAGGGTCGGGAGTTGCAATTTTCCAGTTGGGAACAATATCTGTTGTTAAATCAAGAAATCTTGAGGCTATCTGATTTAAAACTTGTCCTTTGTATGGAATCCCTTTTGACAATACAATATCAAATGCAGAAATCCTGTCTGTAACAATCATAACAAGCAAATCGTCTTTAATGCTGTAAACATCGCGAACCTTACCTTTATAAAAACTTTTTTGCCCGGGAAAATTAAAATCGGTTTTTGTTAAAGTCATTATCATTTTTTTTATATTATTGTCTGAATACCGTTTGTTCCTTTTTAGGTCCTGTCGAGATAATTGAAACAGGTTTTTTTAATTCTTTTTCAAATAATTTAATGTATTCTTTAAATTTTTCGGGGAAATTATTAAAAGAATTAATATTGCTTATGTCTGCTTTCCAGCCATCTACAGGTTCAAAATCAGGAATAATACCTGGATTGATTAAATCATACGGTAAATGCCTGTGTTTTTTTCCGTCAATGCTGTACGACTTGCATATTTTAATAGTATCAAGTTCATTTAAGACATCCGATTTGGTAATTATTAAATCGGTAATTCCGTTAATCATAACGCTATGTTTCAGGGCAGGGATATCTATCCATCCGCATCGTCTGGGTCTTCCTGTTGTAGAGCCGTATTCGTTTCCCGCCTTTCTTAAGTACTCTCCTTCTTCATTATTAAGTTCAGTAGGGAAAGGTCCGTTTCCTACACGGGTACAATATGCTTTAAAAACTCCAAAAACTTTTGATATTGACGAGGGAGGTATTCCCAGTCCTATACATACTCCTCCTATGGTTGTATTAGAAGAGGTTACATAAGGATACGAGCCGAAATCAATATCCAAAAGAGTTCCTTGTGCTCCTTCGGCTAATATGCGTTTTTTGTTTGATATAGCATTATTAATATAAATTTCACTATCAATAAACTTAAATTCTTTTAATGTATTTATCGAATCAAACCATTTTTGAACAAACAACTCATATTCAATATTTTCTATCTTAAAGTCAGACATATTAAATCCCATGGTATTTATGAGTTTTGAATAGTCTTCTTCCAATTTTTTGAATTTTGTTAAAAAAGAATTATTTTCTATATCCCCTACCCTAATTCCTCTGCGTAAATATTTATCGGCATAAGCAGGGCTGATACCTTTAAGAGTTGAACCGATTTTTGACTGATTTCTCAGACGTTCCGAAGCCGCATCAAGAAGTCTATGCAAAGGCGTAATAATATGAGTTCTGCGTGATATTAACAGATTTGAATTTGGAGTAAAATTTTCATTTTTAAGTTTTTCTATTTCATTATGAAAAATATAAGGGTCCAGCACTACTCCATTACCTATTATATTAATCGTATCACGCGAAGTAATTCCTGAGGGAATCGTATGTAATACTAATTTTTTATCATCTAAATATATGGTATGTCCTGCATTTGGACCACCCTGAAATCTTGCAACTATATCGTAATTTTGTGATAAAAGATTAACAATCTTGCCCTTTCCTTCGTCTCCCCATTGTAAGCCTAATAATACATCTACATTCATTAAACTGTGTAATTTTATAATTAAATATTAAGAACCTGATGATAATTTATGCAACACAAAATTAAAATATATTTTGATAAATATCAAAGAAAAAACAAATTTTTATCAACTATATTTTTTTCCAATATCTGTATAAATGATTAATATTATTGATTCTATCACTATTTTAATGGGTTCTATACCTCTCTCTCATTAATATCATAAGCTATAACTTCCATTAAATTTGTGGTAGTACCATATTATTTTTTTCCGGTATAATCTTCAGGTTTAAGTTTTTTTAACTCATTTTTAAGTTTGGCACTTATTTTCAGAGAATCTATAAATTGATGCAAATCTTTAATTGTTATAAGTTTATTATTTCTAGTAAATTCTTTAAGCATTTCATAAGGTTTTGGATATTGTTCACGGCGTAAAATATTTTGTATTGCTTCCGATAAAACCTCAGGATGATTTTTCAGATCATTTTCAACAGATTTTTTATTTACTTCTAATTTTTTTATTCCCTTTATTATGGAATTAAATGCAATAATATTGTGTGCTACCGGAGTTCCAATATTTCTTAAGACAGTAGAATCTGTCAAATCTCGTTGCAATCTGGATACAGGCAATTTTCCGGCAAGGAAATGATATAATGAATTTGCTGTTTCAAGATTTCCTTCGGCATTTTCAAAATCTATCGGATTTATTTTATGTGGCATTGCAGATGACCCTGTTTCATTTTTCCTGTGTTTAAGTTTAAAATAATCAAGCATGATATATAACCATGTATCTCTGCAATAATCAATCATAATTGTATTTATTCTTGACATGGCATGGCAAAATGCGGCAAGATTATCATAATGTTCAATTTGAGTAGTCGGGTAGGAACGTAAAATGCCAAGTTGATTAACTAAAAATTTATTTGCAAAATCATGCCAGTTGATATCGGGATAAGTGGTGTAGTGCGCATTGAAATTTCCAACACTTCCTCCAAATTTTCCCGAAAAAGGTATTGATTTTAGTTGAGCAAGTTGATTTTTGAGTCTCACATAAAAAACTTCGATTTCTTTACCAAGCATTGTTGGGGAAGCGGGTTGCCCGTGCGTACGAGAAAGCATTGATATTTTGTCCCATTCAACAACTTTGGATTTTAATAATTCCAAGACATCATTAATTAACGGTAAAATCACATCATTAAAACATTCTTTTAAAGAAACCGGTATTGCAGTATTATTAATATCTTGTGATGTTAGTCCGAAATGTACAAATTCTTCGTATTCCTGCAATTTCAGCATCCTGAATTTTTCTTTAATATAATACTCAACTGCTTTAACATCATGGTTGGTTTCTTTTTCGATTTTTTTAATATGTTCTGCCTCCGCGGGAGAGAATTCTGTATAAATTTTTCGTAATAAAGAGAATTTATTCTTCGGGAATTTCTTAAGTTGAGGCAACGGCAGATTACACAATGCAATAAAATATTCTATTTCTACGGTGCATCTGTATTTTAATAATGCATATTCTGAGAAATAATTAGATAATCCGCGGGTAATTGAATGATATCTGCCATCAACAGGAGAAATAGCAAGTAATGAAGAATGAGAATTCATATATTTTATATTAAATTAATTGCAAAATTACTATTTTATACTTAACTCCGAAAAAAATAACTCACAGAACTTCCGGAAGGATTAAAAAGTTAAATTTAATCCTAAACTGGGCATAATAGGCAATTGATCAACCCTGTTATGTTCTTCTCTGTCAAAGTAAAATATATTTTGTCTGTTATACAGATTTGTAACAGAGAAATTAATTTCCAGCCTCGTATATTTATTAAAATCAATAAATTTACTGATACTTAAATCAAGTCGGTGGTAATAGGGTAATCTTCCTGTGTTCAAGTCCGAATAAACTACTCCCAACCCTGAATTTGACTGCCAGTAGTTGTAATTTATATCTTCATGTAATGCGGGCAATTCATATAATCCTCTCGTTTGTGTAAAAGGGAATCCTGAGCCGAGATTCCATCTTCCGCTGATATTCCATGATAAATCTTTTCCCAATTTATATGCTGCAACTAAGTTAACATTATGGCGGCGGTCATAATGCGGATAATATAAAACTATTCCGTCATGTTTTTTTATCCAGCTTAAAGAATAAACCACCCATGCAAAAAAACGTCTTTCATCGTATTTTAACAGAAAATCAAAACCATAAGCATATCCTCCTTCCACAACAAAGTCTTTTTTTAGATAGTCCGGTTCATCGAAATTTATATAATTATCTTCATATATTTTATTTCTGTTAAGACAAATCAACTGATTGAAATTTTTCAGATAAACCTCTGCATTAATATTGATTCTTTGTGTTAAATCATATTCAGCACCGGTAATAATATGCTGTGATTTTTGCAGTCTGTAAGTAATATCGTTTCCCCTGTAATTTTCAGGTAAATTAATCACTCCGCTCACAAATCCGTAGAACAAATTTACTACTTCCCTGTCGCTGTTTGCAGCAACAAGATTTTGAGAATATAGTCCGCCTGCAAGTTTTAATCTTAATTTTTCGGTAAGATTATATTTAACGCCCAGTCTTGGTTCCGGAGATATTTCACTGAGAGTTGCATAGTAATGCATTCTAAATCCCGGCTCGACTATCATATTTCCAAAATTAAATTTATATTTTCCATAAACAGAAAATTCGGTTGTATTATTATCTACTTTAATTTGTCTTCCTACCGAGTTATAAAAATTAAAATCCGTTTTTAATCCATGAACGTGAATTCCGTATTCAAAACTATTTCTTCCGAGATAATACAAAAAATCCAGTCCCATATCAAATCCTGATATCCCGCTACTTACCGGAAAATTATCTAATGTTTGCAACTCAATAAAATAATCCGAATATGATATACTTGATTTAATCATAACTGTACTTCCCGGCGGAACTACAATAAAATTGGTTCCAACTCCTGTCGACCTCCAGTTAAGGTCGCTAATTCCCTGATAATTAACATTATCGGTAAAATTAAATCCGAAAACATTTACCCTGCTACCACCTTGAGAATTTAACGATAATTTTCCGTAAATATCGGTATAATTAAATGGCAGTCCTTCACCATCATTTATATATTTATAAAAAATTTGAGATGATTGCTCCAGAAATGAAGTTTTTGCAGAAACAATATAGCTGATACCTGAATTTAGTTCTTCGAATTTTACCAAAGGACCTTCCAACATTAATTTTGCCCCGAAAGTGCCGGTTGACAAATTGCCTCCAAATCTGTTGGGATTTCCGTCTCTTGTTGTTATGCTCATAACCGAAGACAGTCTTCCTCCGTATTCGGAATTAAACCCGCCCGTATAAATATCTGCGTTTCTGATTATATCCGAATCAAATACCGAGAACATACCTATGGAATGAAACGGATTATAAACAGTTAATCCGTCTAATAAGACCAAATTTTGAATAGGCGACCCTCCTCTGATATATAGCTGTCCGCCTTGGTCTCCGGTAAATGTAACTCCCGGTATAACTTGCAGATATTGGGCAATATCGGGCTGGCTACCGACCGAAGGTAATTGTCTTATTTGTGTTGGAGTTACCTCAATTCTCGAAACCTGAACCTGAGTTCTACTTGCCTGCCTTTCGGCAGAAATAATTGTTTCATCCAGCACGTATGAAGACTTTTGCAGAGTATAATTTTTAGTCAGTATCTCACCTCTCCCAAGCCTAATAGGCTCAATAACAGTATCGTAACCTATGTAAGTTATAATTAAATTATATTCTCCCTCCGGGACTCTTGTAATAGTAAAAAAGCCGTTTATATCGGTTGATGCTCCTAATTCGGTTCCTTCAAGAAAGATGTTTGCATAAGCACAAGGCTCTCCGTCTTCAATATCGGTAATAAATCCCCGTATGGAAGCAGTTTGAGAAAATACCAAAAAAGAATTTAATATTAATATTATTGAAATTATATAAATTCTCTTATTCTCCACTTTTTTCCTCCTTGTTTTTTTTGAGTTCTCTTATAGATAAATCCACCATCTTTTTTCTATTATTAAGAATAGCCAATTCTTCTTTGGCTTTATTTACTTTGTTTTCAAAATCAGACAAAAGACCTTTAGAACCTTTGGAAAAAAATGTCATATTGTTTTCCCATAATCGGATATCATCCTCTATTATTTTAATTTTTTGTATAATTCTTTTCCTTTCATCCGTAAAATCATCCATATTACCGAAACTTTTCAGAGATTCAATTTTTGTTTGAAAATTATGAGAATCAACTTGTTTTCTTGATAAATTCATCTTGCTATATAAATCGTTTACAGCGTCTTTATATTCTTTTTGTAATTTGTCTTTATCTTTATTTAATACTAAACCAATGTCTATCCATTTGCTTTGAAGTTCTTTTACTTTTTTGATATTATCAGCCTGATTGTCGCTTATTTGTATGTTTTTTATGGTTTTAATCAATTCTTTTTTCTTTATTGAATTTTCTTCCTGCTGTTTTTCCAGATTATTAAAATAAGTTTCCTTAGCATTAAAGAATTTATCACAAGCGGCACGAAACCTTTTCCAGACTGCATTTGATTGTTTAGCTGGGACGGTACCGATTTCTTTCCATTTTTTTTGTAAATCAAAAAACATTTCAGAAGTTTTTTTCCAGTCAGTATTATCCTGAATACCTTCTGCCTGTACACAGATATCAATTTTTGTCTGTAAGTTTTTGTCTAACTCTTCGTTTACAATATTAAAATAATCTTTTTTATCTTCAAAAAATCTGTTACACGCCGTTCTGAACCTTTCATAAATTTCGTCATTAACTTCTCTCGGGACCATTCCTATTGTTTTCCAAAGCTTTTGGATTTTCAGGATTTCTTTATAATTTTTTATCCATTCTTTTTTGTCCTGAGCTGAATCTTCGTTTACTATATGTTCAACTTTCTCGCACAAAGCAATTTTTTGTTTGTAATTATCTTCGCGTTCTTTTTTAATTTCAATAAAATACTCCTGATAATTTTTCCGTATTTTTTTTGTTGTTTCGCTAAATCTTTCCCATACTTCCTTACGTTTTTCTATTTCTACAGGTCCTATTTCTTTCCATAACTCGTGATATTCCTGCAATATTTGATATGCCTTTCTTACATCCTGTTCAATCAGCAGGTCTTCGGCTTTTTCGCATAATTCAATTTTATTTTCAAGATTTTTCTTCAGGTCAAGATCTCTTAATTCTCTATTTATCTTGATAAAATCATAGAATCTTTCTATTTGAAGCTGATAATTATTCCATAATTTACTACTTTCGGAATTAGGAACAGGTCCTATGTTATTCCACATTTTTTGCAGTTCTTTAAATTCCGAAAAAGTTTTATTTAAAGACTCTTCTCCGTTTGCAAGGATTTTGATTTTCTCAATTATTTCTTCTTTCTTTTTTAAATTCTCTTTTTTCTCTTTTTCAAGTTCTTCAATATGACTTTGTTTTTTGTTTTTATAGTCTGCAAGTAATTCCTTTAAATAATCTTCGCTGATATCTTTAGGTATTTTTATACCCTCGTCTGCTCCTCCGCCTTTAAGTAATTCCGTTCTGATTTTTTCTTTTTCGGCATTGATAATCTTATAAAAACAGGATTTAATCGCTTCCACATCAGACATAATAGTTTCAACGGGTTTTTCATTTATTAATTCCCGTAATTTTTCTAATAATTCTTCTTTCTTTAATTCCGAATAGTTTTTTTCACTGTCATTTATATCTAAATCATCATCGTTTTGTGTAAAATCAAACTCCTCTGAATTCAATTTTAATGTGGACTTTATTTTCTTGCTTTTTTTCTTATCAACAGTATTGTCAATATCTTTAATATCCTGTTCTCCTTCGTTCGAAGAGGGATTATCCTGTAGATTATTTTCAGTATTCTTTTCTGGTAACATATTAAATATTATAAAAAAATAAAAGTTTGATTATCAAATTATCAGCAAATTTAATAATATTTGGTCTAATTTAATAAAACCTGCGAAAATATTGCATTAATCGTTTAAAAACAAAGATTTTAACATTTTTCTTTGATTTATATTGCGAATTTATGATTTTTTTTGAAATTTTTGAAAAATACAATCTAATAAATTAACTTTGCCTCGTTCAAAAATAAAGAAGAATTGTTATAACAGAATTATGAAAAACTTGAAAATATTATTTCTGATAATACTTATAGGTTTTTCTTCACTTGCAAAAATCGGATGCAAAAAATGTAAAGGTGAAGACCCCGAAATAAGAGTTATTAATAATAGCCCAAGTTATGTAGATGTTCAAATAAATACATCCGACAAAAAAACGATAAGTATTAATAATATCGCATCAGGAACTACTTCAACTTATTATAGTCTTTCCGCAGGACAAATTGTATATACCGTAACATTAAGATATGTTGAGCATATTAAAACCGACCATGTAAGTCAATGCTACGACTATGATATTATTATTGATGAAAATAATAAAATTACTATAATGGCTACTGACAGAAATTTATAGAGTATATTTTTATAATATTAAAATCCCTTTGAAAATATATTTTTTAGTTAAATGTTTTGTTTTTTGCCCTCATGCCGAACAGACTGTTACTTTTTTTATGTTTTGGCGGGAAATTTGCAAAAAAGGCAAATTTCCCGCCAAAACGGGTAGTGTGTTTTCTTTCTACCCGTACCGGCGCTCTGCTTGGCACGGGTTATATATCTGGGACCCACTTCGGCAGGATCAGTACGCCGCTGTCAGGGGCAGACTTATGTAAATAAAGCTATAAGGTGTATTTTGCGGAAGCGGGAAAAATTTAATAGTTTTGTGAACACTTTTCCAAAACACAAGATAATTCACTAACGGAGACAGCGGAGAATTTTACACCCCCACTTGCCCTGAAGGGGCAAAAGCATCACATCGGACGAAGTCCGTATGTTAAACAAAAGGAACAATCAAGCCCTGAAAGGGCGTAAGCAACGATTAAGAAACAAAGTTCGGCGAAGCCAATTGTACCAGTGTTGATGAAGAAGTTTCGGATGATTGGGCAATTCTAATCCCAGCAGGATACTGGCATGAAGTCAGAAATATCGGAGATTCGGAATTAAAACTTTACACGATATACGGACCGCCTGAACATCCTAAAGGAACTGTGAACAGAACTTATGAGGAAGCTAAAGAATACGACCATCATTAAAAACATATTTATTACAAAACGTTTTTAAATTCTTTCAAAGTTAAATTTATTGCATTTTCTAGACCCTCCGGATTATTTCCTCCGGCAGTAGCTATAAATGCTTGTCCACCACCACCACCATTAATTTCTTTTGCTGCAAGTCTGATAAGTTTACCGGCATGTAAATTTTTATCTTTTACCAAATCATCTGAAATGGCAATAATTAAACTTGGCTTTTGATTAATAATTGTTCCTAAAATACATATAAATGATTTTATGCTCCCGCGTATCTGAGAAGAAATTTCTTTTAAATCGTCTGCTTCGGACACATCAATTATTCCCGAAATAATAGCAATATTATTATTATTAATAAGTTCTGCTTTGTTTACCAGTTCATTTTTAATAATCTGAAGTTCCTGTTTTTTATATTTTTCTGTTTTCCTGATTAATTCCGAATTTGTTTCAATCAGTTTAGATATACTTTGCTTAATATCTTTCGGGTTATTAAGCATTTCATTTATTTCATTCAAGTCATCAAACTGTTTAAAAATCAATTCTTCTGCTTTGTCTCCTATAACAGCTTCAATTCTTCTTATTCCCGAGGCAATTGCAGCTTCGCTTGTTATTTTAAAGAATCCTATTTCTCCTGTTGCATTAACATGCGTTCCTCCGCAGAGTTCAACAGCATCGTCAAATTTTATTACTCTTACAGAATCTCCGTATTTTTCACCGAACAGCGAAATAGCTCCCATTTCTTTAGCTTTATTTAACGGAATATTTCTATGTTCTTTGATTGTAATATTTTTTCTGATTAAAGAGTTTACCGTTTTTTCAATTTCTCTTATTTCTTCGTTTGTAAGTTTATTAAAATGCGAAAAATCAAATCTCAGCCTGTTTTCGTCAACTAATGAGCCTTTTTGCTCTACATGTTTACCGAGAATTTTCCGTAGTGCATAATGCATAAGATGTGTTGCGCTATGATTTTTTGCCGTTTCGGTACGTTTCAGTGAATCAACAACAGCCTTAAATTCTGCATCAATATTTTTTGGCAGTCTGTCTGTAATATGAATTGTTGTATTATGTTCGGTAATGGTATTTATAATGCGGACTTTTTCATCTTTAGAAATTATAAATCCGGTATCTCCGGCTTGTCCTCCTGCTTCGGCATAAAAAGGCGTTACATTAAACGCCAGATTGTAAACAGTTTTTCCTTTTTGTTCTACTTTACGATATTTGGTAATAAAAACAGATTGTTCAATTTCTTCGTATCCTACAAATTTGAAATCTTCAAGTTCTTTTACTATTGTCCAGTCACCTGTTTTTGTATCGGCATCGTTTCTTGCCCTTGATTTTTGTTTATTCATTTCTTTATTAAATCCGTCAATATCAATACTTATATTATTTTCTTTTGCAATAAGTTCTGTTAAATCGAGCGGAAAGCCATAAGTATCATATAAAATAAAGGCATCCTCTCCCGATAAGCTGTTGCTGTTTTTCTTTTTAATATCTTTGATTTTTTGTTCAATCAGTTTTAACCCTTTTTCAAGAGTTTTCAAAAAGACTTTTTCTTCTTCCATTATTATTTTTTCGATATTATTTTTTTGAGATATCAATTCAGGATAAGCTTCTCCCATTGTATTTACAAGAACGGGGACAAGTTTATAAATAAAAGCCTCATTAAAATTAAGGAAAGAGTATCCGTATCTGACAGCACGTCTGAGTATTCTACGGATTACATATCCTGCTTTAACATTTGAAGGCATCTGTCCGTCTGCAATTGCAAAAGATACGCTTCTTAAATGATCTGCCACAACCCGCATTGCAATATCAGTTTCAGTTTTTTTCCCGTATTTGATTTCGGATAGTTTTTCTATATTATTAAGTATTTTACTAAAAATATCAGTTTCATAATTTGATTTTTTATTTTGCAATATCATACAAAGTCGTTCGAATCCCATGCCTGTATCAATATGTTTTGCGGGTAATATTTCAAGACTTGAATCGGCTTTGCGGTTAAATTGAATAAATACAAGGTTCCATATCTCGATAACTTCAGGATGGTCTTTATTTATAAGGTCTTTTCCGTTTACTTTTTTTCTTTCTACATCATCTCTTATGTCAACATGAATTTCGGAACAAGGTCCGCAGGGTCCTGTATCTCCCATTTCCCAAAAGTTGTCTTTTTTTGAACCGTGCAAAATCCGGTCTTTGTCAATATATTTTGCCCATATATTTTCGGCTTCGGTATCAATTTCAAGTTTTTCGGTTTTATTTCCTCCAAAAACCGTAACATAAATCTTGTTTTTATCAATTTTATAAATTTCTGTAAGTAATTCCCATGCCCATTTAATAGCATCTTCTTTAAAATAATCCCCAAACGACCAGTTTCCCAGCATTTCGAACATTGTATGATGATATGTGTCATGTCCCACATCTTCAATATCATTATGTTTTCCTGAAACACGCAAACATTTTTGTGCATTTACAATCCTTGTATATCTTGGTTTTCTGATATCAAGAAAAATATCTTTAAATTGATTCATACCTGCGTTTGTAAACATTAAAGTAGGGTCATCCTTTATTACCATAGGAGCACTTTCAACAACTTTATGCTGTTTACTTTCAAAAAAATCGCAAAACAGTTTTCTAACTTTTTTTGATTCCATACGTATTTTAATTTTACTAAGCTATGTTATTAACATTATAATATTAAAAAAAACTGATAATATTTTGCAAAATTAGATTAAATAATTAATTTTGCGAGTTTTTATTGAATAAAAGATTATATAAAAATAAACTTATGCGTTTATTTAAGCCGAAATATAAGTTCAATCCACGTACATTACAGTATGAAAAAATAGGATTTGGTTTTAAAAGAATACTTACTAAATTTATTCCTATTTTTAGTTTGTCCGTTTTTTTAGCAGCGATACTTGTTTTTATATTTATGATGCTTTATGATACTCCGAAAGAGGTAATCTTGAAAGCCGAAAATAAGTTTTTAAAACAACATTTTAAAGAAATGAATGTGCGTTTAAGTGAGGGAGAACAGCTACTTGAAGAGTTGGCATACAGGGATAATTATTTTTACCGGATAACATATAATCAGGATACGGTTTCTCTTTTATTAAGGAAATCCGGTGTAGGGGGTGTTGACAGGTATAAGCATTTAGACGGATATCTAAGTACTGATATAGTAAAAAAAGTTGCATTAAAGTTGGATCAGGTAGAAAAGAAATTAAATATTCAATCATTATCATATAATGAACTTTATGATGCGGTAAAATTTTATAAAAAAGAACTTCGTTCTTTGCCGTTTATTCAACCTATTCATACAGATGAACTTATTCGTATAGGTTCTTTTTACGGTTATCGTACTCATCCTATTATGAGAATCAGACATATGCACGAAGGCTTAGATTTAACAGCTCCGACAGGTACTCCTGTTTATGCATCGGGAGACGGAGTAGTATTAGGTGTTGAGAGAGGAAGAGGAAGAAGAGGATACGGGAATATGATTGTTATTGACCATGAAGTTAATGGAATTACAACCAGATATGCTCATTTATCAAGTATAAACGTAAAAGAAGGAGAAAGAGTAAAAAGAGGGCAAAAAATCGGAGCTGTAGGCAACACAGGATTATCAACAGCACCACATTTGCATTATGAGATTAGAATAGACGGAGCCTCGGTAAATCCATTAAGATATATGTTAACACCCACGCCCGAACAGTATAATGAATTAATAAAACTTGCATTATTTCCGGGAACAAGTTTTGATTAAACTATATGTTTTAATTTTTTCCATTATTATAATACAAATAAATGAATAAACAATTATTTTTACTGTCGGTTATTGTATTTAGTTTAATCTATTCCTGTAAATATACTGACAGAGAACAGGATAAAGATACTGTAGAAAAAACAGAAATAAAACTTGATTATATTTCTCCAATTCCCGTACATCAGGATACATTGATATATTACAGATATGATTGTTGTTTCGCCGCGTCACTTAATGTCAGGTATCCCGCAGGAGAACCTGAAGGAACAATTCTGATGTTTCTTCCATATAATTCATTTATAGATTCATGGTGCATATTAACGGATTTTTGCGAAAAAGCATTGTCCCAAAATTATGTGCTGATAACTCCAAACTTCGGAAATAGTATATATGCCTATGAAAATTATGACGAAACAGATATTCAGCAAAAGAAATATCCTACCTTGAAATGGATTTTGGAAATATTAATTATTGATATTCAAAATCAGTTCGGATTACTTAAACCAAACCAGAATAATTTTGTTGCCGGATTATCAATGGGAGGAAGAGGTGCGGTTTTGACGGCATATCATTTGCCTAGAATTTTTGTCGGTGTCGCAAGTATTTCAGGATATTTTAATATTGCTGAATATAAGAATGACCAAAAATTTATTGCAGCACTCGGGAATTATGAAAAAAATCCCGACAGATGGAAAAATCAATGCGTCTTTAATGACATTAATAATTATAAAGTACCGACATATATCGCTCACGGACAATCAGACAGAATTTCGCAGGTTATTCAAAGTATCAGACTATATGAGTCATTAAAAAAAATACATCCTGATATAAAATTTACAGGTCATTTCCCTATGACAGAAATATATGGATATGGTTACTGGGCAAAAGAAACTGATAATATTTTGGATTTTTTTGATAAAATAAAATTACCTTTAAAATACACGAATACATCGGACTCTGCGTTCAATGTTTTTATCAATACTGTGTTTGTTCAAAAATAGTTGGATTTTCAAGACAAACCAAATATTTTTTTTTGAAAAGAATATAATATAAAATATGGTAAAACTTGAAATTCAATATCTTAAAATGGGCTTTCTTCCAATCCTTTTATGCTGTCTTTTATACAACGAATAGAAAATCCGACTTTTTTATAGTCATGGCTTCTTCCTAATCCACTTCCGCCGTACCCAAGTGCACGATACCAAGCTCCGTATGGACCTCCTTCTGTAGAACTCCACCAACATCCATAAAAACCCATTTCGAAGAAACTTCCGTCATATATTCTAAAACCACTCATAAGAGCGGAGAACCCTGTTGCGTTTCTTTTCTCGGGATAGTCGTTATTGCCAGCAGCGCCTACATTTCCGGAGGGTTCGATGTGTTCGGTTGCAGCCAAAGCTTTTGCATATTTATTATTGCTTTCCCAATCTCCATCAGTAGAATCATCATAATTATATCCGTTTTTATGTAAAAATGTTTCAAATTCTATCCAATCGTTGTCGCTGGGTACCCGCCAACCTTTAGGACAAATATTTCTGCCATCGTTACTTCTAGGGTCAACCGCATACCAATTATATAATGCTCCATGAATGTACCCATAAGTACTATAATCATTTTCATACCAGCAGTATCCCGGAGCTTCTTGGTTCCATTCCTGAGCAGTTTCTCTTAGCGTTATATTTGTGCCGTCATTATATTTAGTGGTTTTTAGATTTTCTGCCATCCATACTTGATTGCCAATTTGTACAGATTTGTACCTATTGTTTTCAATATCTTTAATTAAACTTCTGTTTTTAGTATTTTCAGCAACCCATGCTAATTGTTCATATTTTCGTTCTAATTCTTTGATGTGATTTAATAATTCCGCTTTTTCCTCAGCATTGATATTTCTTATCACAGTTTGTTCGATAATATTTTTTCTTCTTATAGAAAATTTTCGTGAAGTCTTAGTTGTTATTATTTCGGGAATATTATCAGATTGCGGTTTTTCAATATCGGCATCGGGACTTTCTTTTTTTTCTGCTTTTTCTCTCTCAATTTCTTCGCTTTCTATTCTTTCGCTTTCAACTTTTTCCTCAATCTTTTTTTCACTTTTTTCTTCAACTTTAACTAAAGACGGGATTTCTAATAATTCTCTTGTTTCAACAATACTGTAATTTGTTCCGCCGTCAGGGTCAGTTTCAGTTTTAATATAATAAGGAGGATTTGACCAATTAATACTATCGTACCCACTTTTCCTGCCAATTTCAATACTGACCAATCCATATTCATCAGTTACAAGATTCTGGAATTCACTATAAATTTTTTCTCCGTTAATGGAGCCTTGCAAGATGCTAATTTTTATTGAAACTTCTTGATTGATAACTACGTCATAGTTACGATCACTAATTCCCGCCTGATGAATTATTTTTTCATATTTTTGTGCATGTACTCCGGCGCTTATTATTATTATTAAAAAAAATATAATTAACTTTTGCATATCTATAAACATATTATAAATTTATT
>SLSH01000157.1 GCA_007130555.1 Bacteroidales bacterium | reverse complement strand
GTTGTAAATCCAATACCTGTTGCAAATGCCGAAAATACAGGACCATATTGTGAGAGGGATACAATATCATTAATTACGCCTGACGCAGGAGAAGGGGCAGAATATTACTGGGAAGGACCTTCGGGCTTTAACAGTACCGAACAAAATCCCGAAATAATATCCGTAACGGCGAATATGGACGGAATATATGAAGTTACAGTTACTCTTGCAGGTTGTGCAAATACATCAAGCACTAATGTTGTTGTACATGCCTTGCCGATTGTAAATGCCCAAAATACAGGACCGTATTGTGTCGGAGAAACAATATCATTACTTACACCTGACGCAGGAGAAGGTGCAGAATATTATTGGGAAGGACCTTTGGACTTTAACAGCACAGAACAAAATCCCTTAATAACACAAGCAGAAAGAAATATGTCGGGAATTTACGAACTTACTGTAACGCTAAATAATTGCAATAATACTTCAAGCACAGATGTCCTTGTTGACAGCACTTATAATGTTAAAATTTCTCCAGCAGGACCATTTTGTTACGGAGATTATAGCATTAATTTGGATGTAGATACCACAGGCGGAACATGGACAGGACAGGGTGTAACGGCAAACGGAACTTTTAATGTGGCAGACGCAGGAATAGGAACACACAATATCTTCTATTCTATACCCGTAAATTGCGGAGGGTCTGATATTATCCAAATTTCAGTATTTCTGGCAGATTTTTATATTGATTACAATACAACCGACCCCTTATGCATCGGTGGCAGCGAAGGCAGTATTGATTTTACAGTAACAGGTGGAAATCCTCCGTATATTTTTGAATGGAATAATGACGGATATTCTAACACATTAAATATAACAGGACTAAGTGCGGGAGAATATACATTTACAATAACAGATACGGATAATTGCAGTGATATTATTAATGTTGTTCTTAATGAAAGTACCGATGATTGTCTGGAAATTCCAAACGCATTTACCCCTAATGGTGACGGTATAAATGATACATGGATTATTGAAAATATAGATGCTTTCCCCGATTTCTATCTGCAGGTATTTAACAGATGGGGACAACAAGTTTTTGCAGCACGACACGGTGATGACCCATGGGACGGAACTTATAACGGAAACCCCCTCCCATCAGGTCCTTATTTATATCTTATTGATTTCGGAAAAGAAATTGACCCGGCTATCGGAATAGTAACAATTGTCAGATAAAATAATATTAAAAATTCCTATACACAAATATTTTCAACAGATATAATCTCAGTATCATCAGGATACAGCATTGCATTAATTAGTTTTACCCCTGAAAAATTACGAAAATTATTAATATTTATATTTGCCTCTTTGATTTCTCCGGATTCAAGCAATCGTTTTCTGCATGTTCCATTTAATAAATAAGTGTCAGGAGTAAACCATTCCCTACCGTCCCAAAATATTAAATTGGAAAAACTTGTATCGGTAAAAAAAGATTTTTTTATAAAAATTATTTCATCACAATTATCTTTTTGTAATACAGATTTTTGTATATAATCCCTGTCATAAAACTTATAATCATAACTGATTGTATCGTCATATATTAATTTAAGACTGCGGATATTCCGTTTATTATATTTGCTAAACTCTGTGGAATAAGAATCTTTATCGTAAATAAACCTGCATTTAATAACGCCCTTAGAAAATTCTTCGGGAGGATTAACAATATCATTAATAATAAATCCTGGATTTGAATTAAATATCTCTTTAAAAGTTTTATTTACTCTTTTTTGATGTTCATCGGGGAACATTATTTTTCCGTTTATTATTTTAATGGTCTCAAATAATCGGCACATAAATTTTACGTATTAGTTCCTGATATTCGTTTTCGGCTGTACTTAATGCTGTTATTCCTCCTCCGCTTTTATAATATGTTTTATTATTTTCTTTTTGGATAAATCTTATTGCTACTGCGGAATCTAAATTTCTACCGTCAAAAAATCCAAAAATTCCCGTATAATAACCTCTGTCATAAGATTCTGATTTTTTAATAATTTCAACTGTTTTTTCTTTTGGTGCACCAGTTACCGAACCTGCCGGCAATAAAGAAAATATTATATCTCCCAAATTATCTGTATAATTATCGGGCGATTCTCCGCAAATCTGTGAACTTACCTGCAATAAATCTCCTTTATTTGATTTAATTTTATCAATATATCTGAATTTTTTGACTTGCACATTCTTCGAAACAATATTCAAATCATTTCTTATTAAATCAACGATTGTATTATGTTCGTAAAACTCTTTTTTGCTGTTTAAAATTTTTTCTTTAGCATTTTCAATATTTGCATCAATTGTTCCTTTCATCGGAAAAGACTCTATTTTATTATCACTAATTCTGATAAATCTTTCAGGCGAAAATACAACGAATTCATCCTTATAAAGAAGTTTAAACAAAGCCTTGCTGTTATTAAATATTTCCGGGAAACTATAATTTGTTTTAATTTCTGTTTTAAAAGTAAGATTAACAAGAAATGTATCTCCGCGTTTTATGTGATATTGCACAATTTCAAATGCTTTTTTGTACTTCCCGAAATCAATATTTTTAACATTAAAATCTATTTTGGGCGGTTTTTTTTTCTGATAATTGAAATTTGTATTCCCATCTATATCATAAAAAATCCCCTGTTTTTCCGCCTCCTTTGGTGTAAGAACAAATCCGTTTTCACAATCAAAATCTATTGCAAATATAAATTGCGTTCCTTTTGATGCAAGTTTTGATATCTTTTTACTTATTTTGCGGTTATATTTCATTTGTTTTATATGTTTAAAATATTACTTTTAGATAATCACGATAGCTTTACTTACAATCTTGCCGCCATGTTTAATAATTACAAAAATATCAAACTAACGGTACAAACTCCCGAAAATACAAATATTAAAAAAATATCCGAATTTGATAAAATTATTTTTTCTCCGGGACCCGGAATTTCTACAGACACTCCTTTTATGGGTGCAATTATGGAAAAATATTATAAAACACATTCAATACTGGGTATTTGTTTAGGATATCAGGCTATTGCAATTCATTTCGGTGCAACAATAAGCAATCTTAAAAACGTAAATCACGGAAAATTAAAACGTCTTAAAATTACCGATACGGATAGTAGAATATTTAAAAATATTTCCGACAATTCGGCAATCGGGCTTTATCATTCATGGGTTTTAGATAAAAAAAATCTTCCGGATTGCTTAAAAATAACAGGAGAATGTGAAGACGGCAATATTATGGCAATTGAACATAAAGAATATGATTTGACGGGGCTACAGTTCCATCCCGAGTCTTTTATTACTGAACATGGAAAAACAATAATTAAGAATTGGTTGGATTTTGATAGCAGGTCGGTATAAAACAAAAATCAAAACGGATATCCTATTCCGAAATTAAGGGTAAAATCTCTGATTTTTAGATCTTTAAATGATCTCAGCCATCGGTTATCGTCGGGATATTTGGGGTCGTATAGCGGTATTCCGAAGTCAAATCTGATAATAAAGAAAGAAAAATCCAGTCTTGTTCCTACTCCGGTTCCTACTGCAATTTCATTATAAAACCTGTCCCACTCAAACAATGCTCCTTCTCTGTCATCTTTTTTATCTACTGCCCATATATTCCCTGCATCCAAAAATATTGCCCCTTCTAAAAATGATATTATCGGGAAACGATATTCCAGATTAAGCACTAATTTCATATCGGCAATTTGATTAAATCCTGCTCCGCCTGTATAAGAACCAGGACCTAACGTCCTTACCTGCCATGCCCTTAAATCGTTTGCTCCGCCTGTAAAATATTTTTTGATAAATGGCAATCCTTTGGTAGAATTTCCGTAAGGAAATCCTATCCCGAAAAAGCCTCTGTAAACAAGACTTCGTTTTTCGGAAAAAAATATATAATATCTGAAATCAATATCTCCTTTGACAAATTGTGCAAACTCAATACCCATTAATCTGTATGAATCTTCAACCGGAGTTTGACCTGTCCAGTTATAAATTCCATTCATCAGATTGCCCGAAGTTTCCAGATTTAACCAAAAATACGTAAAATTATCCCTGCGATGCGGTTTTTGATTATTGAATATCATGTCATAGCTTATTACGGTAAACAGCTGGTCTTTATAAGCATACTGAATATAAAGATTTTTAATCTCCGCTTCGAAAGCAGGGTTAAAATCATAAATTTTAACAAGATTAAACTTCAGAGGGTTAAAAAAATGTGTTAAATAACTGTTTTTTTCGCCTTTCCAAATATATCCAAAACTAACAATTCCGACGCTTCTTGTATAATCAGGTCTTTTTTGGTAGCTATAAGATGTCGAAAAACGTGTACTCGGATTATGTTTTTTGGAAAACTCATAACTTTCGAAAAAAGGAAGTACAAGTCTGGGAATAGTTAATCGTGTTTCTCCGAAACTTTCAAATGTATTTAAAAATCGTTTTGTTTCATCTGTCGGAGAAAGCATTGATTGAAGAGATAAAGCCCCCGTAACCGAAAAATTTTCGGCTCCCCTGAGTAAATTACGATTATTATATGTTACAGAACTTGATGCTCCCATATTACCCGATGTATTCATCCCCTCTAATTCCAGTGAATATGATTGCTTTACCAGCGGTGTTAAATAAATATGACAATCCAGATATTTTTCGGAGTTGTAAAGTTCCGTATTACTAGGCTTTTCCATTCTTATATTTATAAGTCTGAACTGACGGAGATTTGTATAATGTGATTGGGTTCTTTCAATATTAATAATATCATAATATTCATCAGGGAGAATAAAACATGCCTGTAAAATAACATCGGGCTTGATTAACAAGTCTCCGCTATATATTAAATGAATTCCATCAATTAAAACAGTATCAAATGTTGACTGATATGCTTTCAAATTGTCAAGAGCAGTACTCGGCTCATAATTAGTATATATGTAAACATCTTTTATTTTTTGACGCAAAAAATAATCATAAAAATCTGCCTTTTCATCAGTAAAAGATTTACGAATTGCCAAAGTTAATTTCGCTCTTAGGGGAGTTTGTGTAGTGTCAATGTAATAATGAATGTTATTTATTGAAAAATAATAATAACCGCTTTTCTTAAAAAGCCTTACTAAACGTTCTCTTTCATTTTGCATTATTTCCGTACTGAAATTATCCCCGACTTTTAATAATGAATTATCCAGATCTTTGTCAATAATATTTAATATCTCAATATCAGATATATTATAATTTATTTCATCTATTATATGAGGGTTGTTTGTTTTTATATCGTAGGTTACTTTCGCGACACGTTTGCCAAACTCAACTTCATAGGTAACTTCACTTGAATAATATCCCTGAGATTCCAAATATGATTTTACATTGTTTTTAGTTTGTTCTGTTGCAAATTCAT
>SLSH01000327.1 GCA_007130555.1 Bacteroidales bacterium | reverse complement strand
TCTCCGGATACTGCTACGGCAAAGCGCAAGGAGTCCACGACCTCGCAAAATCATACCTCGACTCGCATGGATCGGTGTTCGGACAAGACCAACTCATCCACCGCAAGTGGGAAGGAGTATGAATGAAGCCAGTATTCCGGACCGCAACGCTCGTCGGAATCCTCATAGTCATCACGGTCTTCATCATCGTATTAAGGGAGACAGACATAATACTACCTCCGCACTACAATTGCTCTCACGATACGCTCTAGCGTTTCGAACCTGAATCCCTCCAGCAAGAGTTGTTCACCGGGTGCACGCTCGAAGACTACGAACCTCCCCAAGGAACCGAGAGGAGCGCCCTCCTACTCACCTACGCCTGTGATGAAGGCTCGTTCATCCTCGGCGCACGCCTTGTGAACAACACGTTCTACGTACAGGAGCGGTCACCATCATACAGTTGTAATCCAAAGGCTTTGAACCCACCCACCCAACGGTTCGACATCTCACAACTCCACATCGAACGGTTCATCTACAACCAATACGCGTATAGACCGATCGGTCGCGAATTCTACGAAAACGACATCGACCTCAGAGGCGAACACCTCGCCTCGTTCTGCACATCAGTCATCGAAGCCTACGATCTGAACGGATCGTTCGCCGAACGCTTCGACGCGCACAGACTCCGTATCGACCGCTGCAGACGCATCGTCCAACCAGACGCTACGCATCCCTGATCTTCGCGAACGCCGTATCGAGATCAGGGTTCTCGATCAAACCGGCGAGGAGCATACCAGCGCTCCACGCGAAGGGCTCTTCGCTCTTGTAGAAGAACGATGTGAACGGCTCGTTGTCAGCGTACACCTCACTCACCCATTCAGAACCTTCAAGGAGGCCCTCGAGACGTTCGATGATCCGCGGAGTTCGGGACGAGCCGTTGAGCTGTCGGTCGGCGAGCAGCACAAGACCGGTCGTCCACAACCACTGCATCCGATCGTGATAGTCAGCCATGCCGACGACGCGCAAGCGCCACGATACCTCGTGGTACGGGTAGCGCGATGCGACTCTGCGTCCGATGTATTCGATGAGCTCAGGATACCGGTCGAAGGATGAGAAGATGAGCCGCGTCTGACGCTCATCAGCGATTCCGAAGAGCGCGCACAAGAAATTGGATTCGACCGAGAACGTGTCGATACGCGTCTCATCGAGGTATTCGGCGTAGTGAGCGCGGATCCAGAGCCGCTCATTGATGAGCGCGCGTATTTCAACCGCCTTGCGCGCATACGCATCACGCCTTTTAGCATCGGGAGCGAGAAGGCTCATCACGCGCAGAGCCGCATAGTAGAGCGCATTCGTATACGTGACGTAACCACGGCGCTTGACGCTATCACACCAATCAGCATACGGACGCTGGGTGAGCAATCCGAAGCGCTCGCGCTTAGCGAGCGTTCTCATCGCACGGTCGAGTGCGTCGTACTCGATCACGCGCCCACCGCTCAACGAACACAAGCCGGCGAGAAGCACGAGAAGCGGAGTCGAATCGATCACCTCAGCCCACCCCTTATCATCCTGGTAGCGCGCGATGAGCACCGGATCCTTCTCGCAGTAGACGGTGAACCTGGTGAGCGCATCGCGGCTGAGAGCGAGGATCATGCTCCAACTCCCGTAGCGGAGCGGGACGTGACCCTCGTTGACGCCCGAAGCGAAGAGCGTGAGCGCGCGCTCCACCACATCATGCTCTGAGAGAGCGAGGTGGCCCCAATGGGCGAAGCACGAATCGCGTAGCCAGTACTGTGCGAAGTGACGACGCCCGGCGACGACCGAATCAGAGCCTTCGCACGCGCGCAGCGTTTTGAGCGCGAGTTCGGCTACACGCTCGCTCATCTAAGCCGCCCCGCCTCAAGGATGGGCAGTCCTGCCTCGGTGGGGATGTAGATGACGTCGCTATCGCTCGAGTGGAGGCTCTGGATGAACAAGTAGCGCAAGTACGCTTCGTTATCCTTGAGCGAGTCGCCGATGATCAAGTTCGCCTCGGCAACACCACGGGCGCGTTCAACCTCGGCTTCAGCGAGGAGTTTTGCGCTCTCACGCGCAGCTTCGGCCTCGCGGATCTGGATCTGACGATTCCAATCAGCCTCGCGCAACTGAGCTTTGCCAGCGAGTTCTTGGGAGTAGACACGGTACTGCGGCAAGCCGTACATCGCGAGCGCTATGACCGCGAATACGACGATACCGATCACGATCGCTTGTCGGTTCGCTCGATTCATACGGAGCCATAAACAGGCTCGCCTTCAAAAGCGTTTATGATACGCACACGCTCAAGAGCGGCCACTCTCATCGCGTGCGAACAGCGATATCGCGTCATTCGCATCACGCGAGCCGACCCACCCTCGCTCGAACAACGCTCCCGCGAGAATACATTCTTAAAAGCCATCCGAGATGGTGGCTTCATGGCGGTTCTCGAGACGGACGGGCTCGTCGCTGGAAACGGCCCGTTCACCGTCGACTGCAACGACCTTCGCATCGAGGAGAAATCCATCCTCGGAGTGCTCGGACGTTCGGGATCGGGAAAATCGACTGTGATCGAGACGATCGTCGGACTCCACCACCCGCGCAAAGGCCGGATCCTCATCGATGGCGGACAACTGCACGATCGCGTATCACAGATCGGATTCGTACCTCAGTCGAGCGCTTTGTGGGAGTACCTCTCCGTACTCGAGAACCTGCGTACCTTCGGACGAATCTACGGCGTGAACCGACGCGAACTCGAACGAAGGATCGGAGTGATACTCAAGCGGCTCGACCTTGAAGGACACGAACGCAAACGCATCAACCAACTCTCAGGAGGAATGCGCCGACGCGCCGACTTCGCCGCAGGGCTCATACACATGCCCCAGATCCTCGTGCTCGACGAACCGTTCACCGGACTCGACCCCGAACTACGCTCGTTCCTCTGGGACTTCCTCAAAGAGATCACACAGGCAGGATCGGCGATCATGATCGCATCGCACATGATCGAAGACATCGAACGGCACGCGACGCACTTCGCGCTCGTCGCCGATCAGAACGTGCATATGATCGGAAGGCGAGAGTTGCGAGCGATCTTCAACCGAGAGGGCGGGTTATGATCATCCCCGTCGTCGGTGCAACGCTCAAATCGTTCCTCAGATCCCGTCGAACGCTCCTCATACTCTTCGTCCTCCCCGTCATCCTCATCTTCTTTATATTCCTCAGTTTCAACCCACAAGGACTCCAACCCGTACCTGCGGGGATCACGATCCACTCGGGTATCGAAGCATCTGATGCCGATCAACTCTTCAACTGGCTCATACTCGCTCACTACACCGATCTCGACGACTGCCTCGAAGAAATCCGGACCGGCTCGGTATACACGTGTATGAACGTGTACGGGAACGAGCAGGTCACGTTCGAACTCTTCTTCGACAATACACGAGAACCGGTGATCTGGGAGATCGTCACCAGGGTCGAACAGACGCTTCGAAGCGTTGAGAAGGCTCGAACGAGCGAAGCGGCGAGCGTGCTCTTCGAATCCCTCGAATCCGTCGATAACTACCTCGGTTCCATCGCCGACGCATCAGACGAACAGAAGGAGAGGATCGGATCATACCAAGCGGAAGTCGACTCGTTGCGCGGCGAACTCTCAACATCAAGGCACGAACTCTCGAACATGATCGCCGAGATGGACGAGGATGCCGTCCAAGCGCGCCGAGAATCACGCGAGATGCGAACCGAACACCGCAGGAACGTCGATGAGATACGAGCGAACCTCAACGAGCTCGAATACCAGATCGCGCTCATCGGATCGATGAACGTAAGCGTCGATCAAGCGCAATCGCGCATCGACGAAGCCAAACAAGACCTCGACGATTACGATCGCCGCATGACCGGACGGCTCAATGCGCTCGACGCACGGATAGATCAGTACGCGCTCAGATCCAACCAAGGATCCCAGATGGTCTCGAAGATGGCAGAGCAGGAACACCAGCTCTCAGCGTTCAGGCTCGAACTCGGATCCTTCAGCTCAGATCTTGAGAGCATGGCGCGTTCGGCACAAGACGTGAGCGGATCGCTCGACGCGGTCATCGAAGAAGGATCGGCCTCGCTCATCGAATCGGTCCGGCTCACGAACATCCCATCGTACGTTCCGAGCATCGAAACCCCTGAGGATTACGAGCACGTCGATGGCTTGAGCGTCCTCACCCTCCAAACCCTGTTCCCCGCACTCCTCATGCTCGTCGTACTCTTCTTCGGCATCCTCCTCTCGACGTTCATGATGATCACCCATATCACCACGCCAGCACACACCCGACTGCGGCTCGTCGAAGGCTCATGGTACAAGGATTACTTCGCGATGATCATCGCTACCACGCTCATCTCAACGCTCATGATCGCCCTCGTACTCGTCCTCGGCATCCACCTCTTCCACATCCCGCTCGAGAACATGGCCTCGTTCGCAGGCCTGCTCTTGATGATCCTCATAGTGCTCTCGCTCATCGGGATATTCGTCGTTCACATCGTCTGGTCTGAGTCGATGTCGGTGATCGTCGCGATGTTCGCGCTCGTCGCAACGCTCTTCTCATCCGGATTCATCCTGCCTGTGGAGCGCATGAGCGCTTGGGCCGCGATGATCTCGGATATCAACCCGGTCTCGATCGGACTCAACGCCTTCGACCGCGTCATATTCTACAACGGCAGCGTACCGGGCGGCGATTGGATCGTTCTGGGATCATGGGCGCTCCTGCTCATCATCGGAACGCTCATCGTCCGACTCGTCCGAGAACTGTGACGACCCCGCCGGGATTCGAACCCGGGATCTAGAGCTTAGGAGGCTCTCGCCGTATCCGGACTGGGCCACGGGGTCATAGGCGGTTGGTCACCGAACCGGTTTTTAAGGTGCTCGGACACACCATTCGGATGATCGAAAAACGATCCTTCGTAGCGATAGACGGTCGTACAGCCAGAGTGGCACGCGATGCACGAACCGGTATCTCGCCCGAACCGGATGCACGCTCAACAGGAGAACAGGTCATCGATATCCTCATGACCCGATCCGTACGACCGTTCGATGGAGTCATGGACCTCGGCGACTCCCTTCGCGAACACTGCGTTGATATGGGTTTGAAAGCGGACGCTGCCATGTTCGCTACGAGCGTCATCTTCGGCTCGGGTGTAGCTACGATCCTCGGGTATGGTCCGGATCCAGGATCACCGCTCTACGTGCCCATGCTCATCGCCACCGGTCTTGGCACCGTAGCAGGAGGCATACTCTCGTACCGCGAATCAGATCGAGCCAAACGACACCTCAGACTCGTACGCGAGTACAACGAGGCGTACCACGCGGCCGTCATGCGATACTTCAACGAGGACGATGAGACTTAAAGCCGAACCTGAGGATTTCGTCGTCGAAGAGATACCGACGAGCGGGTTCGA
>SLSH01000124.1 GCA_007130555.1 Bacteroidales bacterium | reverse complement strand
TTTTTTTTGGAATTTTATAGAAATTGATTAAATTTGTAAAGAGATTTTGAATTAAACCCGGAAAACAAATAGAATCCGAAGGTTTAAAATTAAAGCACACTATGCAGGGTATGATAATTAATATCGAAGAAACTGCTCTTGATGTTATTGATTTATATAATATGATAAAAGACCTGCAAACAGAAGTAGAGCAGCTTAAAAGGGAAAATGAAATGTTGAGAAACCAGTAAAAATTGTAATTATGAAAAAAATATTTTTATTATTATCTATACTAATTTTTTTATTCGGAGTAGAGTTATTATATGGTCAACAACCGGCTTGGACAGATAGTATATATATAATACCTGAGTACCCAACTCAATTAGATACTGTAAAATTAGTAAGCCGTTCTATTTTTGGTTATAATCCATGTTATTTAGATTCAATATCGTTAAATGTTGATAATTATGAAATTAATCTGTCTGCATATTATAAATTAGGGCTTGGCACCGGTCCCTGCATGTCAATTGATACAACAGTAATTGGAAAACTTTCTTCCGGCAACTATATCTTGTTTTTTCATAAACATAATGACCTTCCTGTTGGAGGAGAAGTTTTTACTCATATACTTGAATTTACGGTATTATCAGAAACATATTTAATGGAACAGGAAAACAAACGGGAAATAAATATTTACCCAAATCCTGCAAAAGAAATAATCAGAATTGAATTAGTTAAAGATAAAACTATAAATACTATAAAACTATTTTCTATTGACGGTAAATTAGTTAAAACATATCCAAAATCGAATTCTTTATTAGATATTTCAGATATACCCAAAGGTCAATACTTATTATTTATTCGTTTTAATAATGGAAGTGTTATAAAGCAAAAAATAATTATCATTTAGTTATGTAAGTTAATAATAATTAAAATATATAATCATGAAAAAAATCATATTTATTACTATTTTATTGTTTCCAATTAGTTTTTTATTTTGTCAAACTACTGATTTTTATTGGTACAAAAATCAAAAAATACATCTTGGTTCTATTTCAAATAAAAAATTTATTATTGTTTCTGAAAATATAAACAATGGCTTTGAATTAAAACAAACTCTTAATATACCTGATGTGGAAGTTTTAACATTTAGGGAAACTTCAAGCCTTCCTACCATAAATTCATATAATCAAAATGAGATAATGTCAAAAAAATCAGCAATAATAAAATTTGATAATTTAAGTAATGTTAATGTTGTACAAAACTTGAATGTTTTATATGAAAGTCCATTTTATTATTCAGAAAATGGTTTAGAAATAGGGATATCACATCTTTTTTACGTTAAATTATTTGATGAAGATGATTTATTAATCTTAGAAGAATTAGCCAATGAACATAATGTAAAAATACTTGGCAATAATAAGTTTATGCCACTCTGGTTTACCCTTTCTTGTTCAAAATATTCGAATGGTAATGCATTAGATATGGCGAATTATTTTTATGAAACGGATTTATTTAGTGCCACTGTACCTAATTTTATGTTTGGGAACTTATTTAATTGTGTTAACGATAATTATTTTGATGATCAATGGGGGCTTAAAAATACTGGTCAAGAAGATGGGATAGTTGATGTTGATATTAATGCATGTAATGCATGGGAAATAACCAAAGGTAATGAAGATATTATTGTAGCAGTAATAGATCAGGGGATAGAAATAAATCACCCTGATTTACCAAATATATATCCATTTAGTTATGATACTGAAACAGGTGGGTCAGGGGAGATTTATGGAGTTCATGGCACGTGGTGTGCAGGAATTATTGGAGCAAGCAAAAACAATGAAATTGGAATTGCAGGAATAGCTCCTGATTGTCCTTTAATGTCTATAAGTCATAGTTTAATTGCTTATGATAATTTTCAACAAGACATAGCAGATGGTTTCTTTGAAGCTTGGACAAATGGTGCTTCTGTTATTAGTAATTCTTGGGCAATACACTCCGAATGTCCTTATATTGCTGACGCGATTAATGAAGCATTAACACAAGGTAGAGGGGGACTTGGATGTGTGGTTGTATTCTCATCAGGAAATTCAGGCTGTTCAACAACATACTATCCTGATAATCCGGGCATTCTTACTGTTGGAGGAATTGATAGATGTGGTGTGCGGTCAGGGAGACTGGATTATGTACCAAATTCGTGTGATCCTTGGGGCATCTATGCTCAGCAAGCAAGTGTCTATGGGGATGGTTTAGATGTGGTTGCACCCGGTACTAGTGTGCCCACCACTTGTAGAGTACCACCTAATGGGAATTACTATCATCTGAATATGTGGGGAACATCTGCAGCCGCACCCCATGTTGCCGGTGTTGCTGCTTTAATATTAAGCGTTAATCCAAATCTTACAGTACAAGAAGTTAATTATATAATTAAGAGTACAGCTCAAAAAATAGGAGACTATGAATATGAACAAACAGAAGGCAGACCTTACGGTGATTGGCACGAAGAAGTAGGCTATGGGCTAGTGGATGCTTATGCAGCTCTTTTAAAAATATGTGTTCAAGAATTTTATGTTGAATGGGATATTGAAGAAAATGAAACTGTACATTTTAAAGCTAGTGAAAAAATAATTGCAAATAATATTATAGAATCCGGTGCAGATGCAACATATCAAGCAGGAAATAGAATTGTTTTACAAGACGGTTTTCATGCTAAACAAGGCAGTAAGTTCCATGCATATATTGCTCCCTGTGAAATTGGCGGAGGCGGCACAAAAATGCTGATAACAGACAATAACGCTCCTCCGCATATCGGCAGAACCAATAATAATATTAAAGAAAGGGAAGATGAAATCCCTGCAGATATTGAACAAACCGATTATAAATATATATTCTCCGCTTATCCAAACCCTTTTGATAATTCCACAATAATAACTTTTAGTGTAAGCGAGCCGTCATACATAAATATTTATATCACAAATACTGATGGTCAACACGTACACCAGTTGCATAATAAACATACAGAAGCAGGTAATTATGAATTAAAATTAGACGGCACTGCCTTGCAACCCGGAGTGTATTTTTGCGTAATGGAAACCAAGGCGGACAGGGAGGTTATTAAGCTTGTGAAGATGTAGGGATATTGAATAACAAACAAGGAACAACGATTTTTGATTTGGGAAATATTTGGGGCGGTGGTTTCGGCTCCGCTCAACCACCTTGCATTCGAGAAAGCAAGGTGGTTGAGGAAAGCGACGACAGGAGCTTGTCCCGAAACTACCGCACTTAAAAAGCCAAATCCCACCACAGGGGCAGTAGCCCCGAAATATTTGTAAATTCAATATCTCACTTGAGAACTAAGGTACAGCGTAACGTGATATTATTTTTTTCATCTATTGATAAAACCGCAATAATCCCATATAAATAAACGCCTGATTTCTCCGATACCGCAAAGTTTATCCCGCTATAACGGGAACTTTGTCTTGTGGTTTGGAAATATTTTCTTTGCAAACCACAAGATAAAAAATCTTACGACGGCGGGAAATCTGTTGATAACTTTTTTTGAAAAAAATGCAATCATATCAAAATATTTTTTTATTTTTGTATAAAAATACCTCCTGACTTCCGGACAAAATTTTTCTCAAAATTGTAAGTTCCTGATAGGCAGCGACATAAGTAATTTTGTTTTGAAAAATGGGTGTCCCATGTTATCTTTGGGGCATGTTTGTAAGGAAGAAGAAAAATAAAAGTGGAAGTGTCAGTATTCAGATTATCAAAAAGATAGCAAGAACTAATCGTGTCATTAAAACTATTGGTTGCTCAAGTGATCCTTATGAGATAGACCGATTATTCAAAAAGGGTTTATATGAGTTGCCTCGTCTCTATGGATTTACTTTGTTTGACAATATTCTTGAGCCAGAATTAAATGCGTTAAGCAATGATAATATTCGTGTTGTTGGTCCAGAACTTGTTTTCAGAAAGATTTTTAATCATATTGGTTTTTCTGCTATAAATGATTCTTTATTTGTGGATTTATGCATATCTCGCATAACACACCCTGGTAGTAAGTTACAATTATCAAAATATTTACAAGAAAACAATAGGGAAGAGGTTTCTGAGGATAGAATTTATTATTTTATGGACAGACTCCATTCGCTGTATAAAAAAGCTGTAGAGGATATTAGTTTTAACTATACTGAGAAAATATTGGGTGGCGAAATCGGGGTTGTCTTTTATGATATGACCACAATTTATTTTGAAAGCGATAAAGGAGATGAGTTTAGAGAAACTGGTTTTTCCAAAGAAGGCAAACATCAAAACCCACAAATATATCTTGGTTTGTTGGTTGGAAAGAATGGTTATCCCATAGGATATGAGATTTTTGAGGGGAGTATCTACGAGGGGCATACATTAATACCTGTTTTAGAACGATTTGAGAAGCGCTTTAACCTTCAAAAACCAATTGTAGTGGCCGATGCTGGACTTTTGTCAACAGATAACATAACTGCACTAAAAGAGAAAGGTTACCATTACATACTTGGGGCGAGAATAAAAAACGAATCAGCAAAAATAAAAACACAAATTCAACAACTTAATCTTGCAGATGGACAAATTGATAAAATAATCAAAGACGATAATACTAAACTATTTGTCAGCTACTCTCAACAAAGAGCAAAGAAAGACGCCTTTAACCGCGAAAAGGGGCTAAAACGCTTAGAGAAAAACTTAAAAGCGGGACGTCTTACAAAGAGCCATATTAATAATAGAGGATATAATAAATATCTTAAACTTGAAGGAAAAGTTAAAATAGAGATTGATTATAATAAATTTCTTAGCGATCAAAATTGGGATGGTTTAAAAGGATACTTGACAAATACAGACTTGACTGGCGAAGAGGTTATTGAAAATTATCACAATTTATGGATGATTGAAAAAGCCTTCAGAATATCAAAAACAGATTTGAAAATTAGACCTATCTATCACCGTATAAGGCAACGAATCGAGGCGCACATATGTATATCATTTGTATCTTATCTGATTTTCAAAGAATTTGAAAGAGTTTTGCAAGAAGGTCATTCCGAAATTTCTGTGAATCAAGCGATAAAACAGATAAATAAAATGTATGAAGTCATAATACAGCATTCAAACGGCAATACTCAAAGAATTATATTAAAGAACAACCCTGAACAAGAAGAAATAATAAAAATTATTAATCATAATTTTTAAAAATGGGTGTCCTATCCGGAAGTCAGGAGAAATAGGGAGCGGAATTCATCACAGGTTTATTATTAATGTAAAAAAATTTATGGAAAAATTATAGGATTCTCTCTTTTTAATTATCTACAGCCAACTCTCTTATTACAACTGCCGCACAAATATTGCCGAATATTGCAGGAATATAGCCAATTGTTCCGACATTTGATTTTTTATTCATGCTTTCTTCTTCAATTACTGCATTTTTATC
>SLSH01000155.1 GCA_007130555.1 Bacteroidales bacterium | reverse complement strand
ATAAATGTTTTTTAAAATAAAAAAAAAAAAAAATGTTTTTTATTTTTTTTAATAAAATGCTGGTGGAATATTCTTAAATTTGTCGGAATTATTATAAAATTTTTAAAATTATGTTTACAACAGAAAATCAAAAAGACATAAAAAAGCGTATAGATGCTTTGAGGAGGTATCTTTGACATAGATGCAAAAAAAGAACTTGTTGAAAAAGAAGAAAAAGAAACTCAGATTCCTGATTTTTGGAATGACCCCGAAAAAGCCGAACAAAAATTAAAGAAAATCAGCAGTATAAAAAAATGGATTATAGAATGGGAAACTGTTAATAGTAATTATGACGATCTGGAAGTATTGTCCGATTTTTTTAAGGATGGAGATGTTGATGAAAATGAGTTAAACAATCAGTTTAAAAAAACATTGAAATCTCTTGAAAATCTGGAACTTAAAAATATGCTTGGAAAAGAGGAAGATTCTCTCGATGCAATTTTAACAATTAATGCCGGAGCAGGCGGAACCGAAAGCAATGACTGGGCTGAAATGTTGTTGCGAATGTATCTCCGATGGGGAGAAGAAAACGGATATAAAACCAAACAAATACATCTTCATCACGGAGATCAGGTCGGGATAAAATCGGTTACAATACATTTCGAAGGAGATTTTGCTTATGGATATTTAAAAAGCGAAAACGGTGTTCATCGTTTGGTAAGACTTTCTCCCTTTGATGCCGCAAATAAAAGACATACTTCTTTTGCTTCCGTTTTTGTTTATCCGCTAGTTGATGAAACCATAAAAATTGAAATCAATCCTTCCGAAATAGAGTGGGAAACTTTTCGCTCAGGAGGAGCAGGCGGTCAAAATGTCAATAAAGTTGAAACAGCAGTAAGATTAAGACACTTACCTACCGGAATTACAATTGAAAACAGCGAAACAAGGTCCCAGCAGAATAATAAAGATAATGCATTAAAACTGTTAAAATCTCAGTTATACGAATTAGAACTACGGAAAAAACAGGAAGAAAAACAAAAAATAGAAGGAGAAAAACAAAAAATAGAATGGGGTTCGCAAATACGAAATTATGTTATGCACCCATACAAAATGGTTAAAGACCTTAGAACAGGACTTGAAACAGGTAATGTTCAGGCTGTTATGGAAGGTGATATAAACGATTTTATAAAAGCTTATCTGATGGAATCCGGAGGGAGTAAAAATTTATAGATAATATTTTTTAATAAAAAATTGTTTATAAACAAATAATAATTTGTTTTTAAAATTCTGACTTCTGTTTATTTTTGTAAAAATTAATACCACTTATATTATGAAATATATCGGCTGCATTTTATTATTGTTCTGTATTGTTCTGACATATTCTCAGGAATACACTCCCGAAAGCATATATTATAAAAGCGGAGAATTAAAAGAAGAGGGTATGATGCATCTGGGTCAAAGATACGGATTATGGAAATACTATGACCTGCAAGGCAGATTAATGGCGGAAGTTGAATTTTATAATAATAAATTACACGGCGAGAAAAAAACCTATTATCCGGACGGCAGAAAACAAGATTTTTACAATTACTGGGCAGGACAACGACATGGCGAATTTAAAGAGTGGGATAGTACGGGAAAACTTACATTAACAGGATTTTATCATAGCAACAGACGAGACAGTATCTGGAACTATTATTATAAAAACGGTAAAATTGAATTATGCCTGGATTACAGCGAAAGAACCCCGAAAATTATTGACTTTTACAATGTAAATGGCGAAAAAACCGTATCCGATGGCAACGGATATATGGAACGTTACTGGGAAAGCGGAGGAATAAGATCTCAGGGGGAAGTAAAAAACGGACACGAAGAAGGTGAATGGACGTATTATTTCGAAAACGGAAATAAACGAAGTCAGGGAGTTTTTTCTAACGGAGAGCGAGTCGGAACATGGACAGAATGGTACGAAAACGGAATTAAAAAAAGTGAAATAAATAATGAGAACGGAATGAATATTACCTGGAACAGACAAGGAAATAAAGAAATGAAAGGTAAAGTCATTAACGAACTCCGCGAAGGAGAATGGACTTACTGGTATCCCGACGGTAATATCAGAACTGTTAATAATTTCCTGAATGATAAAAGACACGGAATACAAACTCAATATTATCATAACGGAAATAAAAAAGCAATTTTAAATTTTAATGAAGGTAAAAGAGAAGGCGAAGCGAAATGGTGGCACGAAGACGGCAGAATAGATATAGAAGGAAATTTTAAAACCGATATGCAGGACGGCTTATGGACTTACTGGAGAGCAGACGGACAAAAAGGCAATGAAGGGCATTATCTGCGGGACAAAATGCAGGGAAGATGGACTTACTGGTATGCAAACGAACAAGTCTGGAAACTCGTTGATTACGATAACGGAAAGAAAAACGGATTATGGCTTATTTATTACGAAAACGGACAAAAATTCAGAGAAGGACAATTTGAAAACGATATGGAAGTCGGATTGTGGAAAGAATGGTACGAAAACGGACAGCTTTATTTAACAGGAAACTTTGACTTCGGTGTTATGACAGACAAATGGATATCATATTACGAAAACGGACAAAAACTATCCGAAACCGAATATAAAGACGGAATATTCAGCGGAAAACGGGAATTCTGGTATCCAAACGGAAATAAACACTATTTAGAAACATATATAATAATAGAAGACGAAAGTGATTTAACAGATAAGTATTCCGTACAGCACGGAGAATACGTTGCATATAATATGAATGGAGTAAAATTGATATCGGGACAATATGACAAAGGGAAAAAAATAGGCACATGGACAAAATATAATGACAGAGGCATTAAAGTTAAAATAGAAAATTACAGAGACGACAGACCACATGGCAAATGGATGTCGTGGTGGGAACACGGACAAATAAAATCCGAAATTAATTACAGAAACGGACTAATGCACGGAAAATTAATCCATTACAATCAACAAGGCAAAGCTACTTACGAAGCAAGGTACAGAAGCAATAGCCTGGTTGAAGTTTTGCTGGATACAACAAATCGGTAATAAAATAATTAGATATAAAGTTTATAATTATCTTGAAAATTTAAAACCCGCAAGAAAAATGAAAAAATTTTTACTTGTTTTATGTATCATCCCTGTAATTGCTTTTTCTCAGGAAGATAAAAAAAATATATACAGCGGTGGGATGCTTTATTTTCAGCCGGGATATACCATTACTCAAAATGAACATCAGAAAATTGAAGATATAGGCTTTGGATTAGGCGGAATTTTAAGATTTTATTTTTTTGATTATTTTACTGCGGGAATTTGCGGAGGAACTCAAAGAACAAATTACAGTACAAGTAAATCGGATGATTCATATTTTAATCTGGGTTATGGAGGCGCTTTTGCAGGTATAAGTATAAGAAAAGGAAGATTAAGATATACAGCCGCAGCATTTGTCGCAAACGGTACCATTAAAAATTTGCATATTGAAGATATAGATAATAATTACCTGAAAGATTCGTATTTTTATAAACATAAAACAATTATTCTTTCTCCGATGCTAAGTCTTGATTTTTTAGCAACCGAAAGACTCGCTTTAAATTTTCAGGCGGTTTTCTTTATGGCAAAATATAATTCAGACCAAACTCTTTATAACCCGATTTTTCAATTAGGAATTTTATTTAACAGATAAAAATAATAAATTTGCAAAAATTTTTTTACCAAAAATATGATACAGGAAGATTTATTTAAGAAACTGATTGCTCATTGCAAAGAATACGGTTTTATTTTTCAATCAAGTGAAATTTATGACGGATTAAGTGCTGTTTATGATTACGGTCAAAACGGTGTTGAACTGAAAAACAATATTAAGGAATATTGGTGGAAAGCAATGGTAATGCTAAATGAAGAAGTTGTCGGAATTGATTCGGCAATATTTATGCACCCTACTGTCTGGAAAGCTTCGGGACATGTTGATGCTTTTAACGACCCGCTGATTGATAATAAAGATTCAAAAAAAAGATACCGAGCTGATGTATTAATAGAAGAACATATTGAAAAAATCAAAGCAAAAATCAGTAAAGAAGTTGATAAAGCCGCAAAAAGATTCGGAGATAGTTTTGACGAACAAATGTTTATTAGTACAAATCCGAGAACTCAAAAGTATAATCAGCAGATAGAAGAAATCAGTACAAGATTTATCAAATCACTGGAGGAAGAAAATTTTGAAGATATCAGAAATATAATTATCGAAAATGAAATTGTATGCCCGGTTTCCGGTTCAAAAAACTGGACAGATGTAAGGCAGTTTAATCTGATGTTTGATACCAAATTAGGTTCTCTTGCCGAAGGTGCCAATACAATTTATTTGCGTCCCGAAACCGCACAGGGAATTTTTGTAAATTATCTGAATGTTCAAAAAACAGGCAGAATGAAATTGCCGTTCGGGATAGCTCAAATCGGGAAAGCTTTCCGAAACGAAATTATTGCACGGCAGTTTATATTCAGAATGAGAGAATTTGAACAACTTGAAATGCAATACTTTATAAAACCCGGCGAAGAAGAAAAATGGTTTGATATATGGAAAGAAAAAAGAATGAAATGGCATCAGGCAATGGGTTTTGCTCCCGAAATGTACAAATTTCATGAACACGACAAGCTGGCTCATTATGCAAAAGCTGCTTTTGATATAGAATACAAATTCCCGTTCGGATTTAAAGAAATAGAAGGAATTCATTCCCGAACCGATTTTGACCTTTCTCAACATCAAAAATTTTCCGGTAAAAAAATGCAATACTTTGATAATGAAACAAATGAAAGCTATGTGCCTTATGTAGTCGAAACATCAATGGGATTAGACAGAACATTTCTGACAATATTATCATCCGCTTACAGAGAAGAAAAACTTGAAAACGAAACAAGAATTGTGTTAAGCATTCCCGAACCGCTTGCTCCAATTAAACTTGCAGTTTTTCCGCTAATAAAAAAAGACGGTTTGCCCGAACTGGCAAAAGAGATAATGGACAAACTGAAATATGACATGAACTGTCATTACGAAGAAAAAGACTCTATCGGAAAAAGATACAGAAGACACGATGCAATAGGAACTCCATTCTGTATAACTGTTGACCACGAATCAAAAGAAAATAATACAGTTACAATAAGATATAGAGACACAATGAAACAAGAAAGAGTGCCGATTGAAAAATTGCAAAATATAATTAAAGAAAAAATTGATTTAAAAATATTATTGGAAAAATTATAAATAAAAAATATATATATTTGTTGCTGTAAAAACTAATTTATAAAAGAGATATGGCACTAAATTTGCATGAAATTATCAAATTTTTTATATTGATTCTTTGAAGTAATTATTGTAGATTTATTAATTTAAAATTTAATTATTATGACTAATAAAATATTTTTTTTAACAGTAATTGTGT
>SLSH01000022.1 GCA_007130555.1 Bacteroidales bacterium | reverse complement strand
TAATGTAAGAGTAGCTCTTTCATTTCCTTTCTCAGATTCTTCTTCAATATCTCTCATATCCGATGATATTTCAGAAAAACCATTTGCTCCACACTGTTTGTTGATAAAAGAATTTGCTTCTGCAATACTTAAATTTTCTTTTTCCATAATAAAAAGTAAAACTCCAAGGTCAAGATCTCCGGTTCTTGTTCCCATCATCAATCCTTCGACCGGAGTAAACCCCATACTTGTATCAACAGATTTTCCGTTTTTAATTGCACATATAGAAGCTCCATTGCCGAGGTGGCATGTAATAATCTTTTTTTCTTCAATATTCCAATTTAAAATTTTGCAAGCTTTTTCTGCCACAAATTTATGACTTGTTCCATGGAATCCGTATCTTCTGATTTTATATTGCTCATACATTTTATAAGGTAATGCATACATATATGAAGATGGAGGCATTGACTGATGAAAGGAAGTATCAAATACTGCTGTCTGAGGCACAAAAGGTAAAACCTCAATAATTGCCATCATTCCTTTAAGATGGGCAGGGTTATGTAGGGGTGCCAAATCACATAATGATTCAATTTTATTTATTGCTTCGGTATCCAACAGAACACTTTTATTAAAAAATTCACCGCCATGAGCAACTCTATGTCCGACAGCATTTATTTCTTCCAATGCTTTTATTACACCATGTTCTTTGTCGGTTAATGCATCCAAAACAAGTTTAATACCTACAGTATGATTTGGGATTTCAGTTTCATACTCATATTTTTCATTTTTTGCTCCTTTATGAGAAAGCAACCCTTTTGTTAAACCAATTCTTTCTACAATTCCTTTTGCTTTAAGTTCAGGCTCATTTGTCATGTCCAAGAGTTGATATTTTATTGAAGAACTCCCGCAATTTAATACTAATACTTTCATTTAATTATAGTTTTTAATAGTTAAGTTAAAAAAATTATTTATTTGCTGCTTGATTTGATGTAATAGCAACAAGGTTTACAATATCACTTACCGAACAACCTCTTGAAAGGTCATTTATCGGAGCTGCCATACCTTGGAGAACAGGACCGATTGCTTCTGCATGAGCCAGTCTTTGAACTAGTTTATACGCAATATTTCCTGATTCTAATGTTGGAAATACCAATACATTTGCTTTACCTGCTATCTTACTTCCTGGTGCTTTTTTTACACCGATAGCTTCAATTATTGCTGCATCTACCTGTAATTCCCCTTCAATCAAAAGCTCAGGATTCATTTCTTTTGCAATATTTGTTGCTTCAACCACTTTATCAACCATTTCGTGTTTCGCACTTCCTTTTGTTGAAAAGCTAAGCATCGCAATTTTAGGTTCAAATCCTGCTATAGCTTTTGTTGTTTGTCCTGTTGCAACTGCAATTTCGGCAAGTTCCCTGGCAGTCGGGTCGGGATGTACTGCACAATCTGCAAAAACCAAAATACCGTTTTCTCCAAATTCTTTATCTTTCAGTATCATAATAAATGCCCCTGAAACAACACTGATTCCCGGCAAAGTTTTAACAATTTGGAAAGCAGGTCTTAAAACATCTCCTGTGGCATTATCAGCGCCGGCAACTTCCCCGTCTGCATCACCATTTTTTATCATCAATACTGCCAGATAAAGCGGGTCTTCAACTAATTCAACTGCCTGCTCTCTTGTTAATCCTTTTGATTTTCGAATTTCTACAAGCATATCTGTATAATACTCCTTTTTTTCATGTTCCAAAGGATTAATTATATCTGCTTTTCTGATATAAGATAAATTATTTTCTTTTGAATAATTAATAATTTCGTCAGGATTACCTATTAATATTATTTCTGCTAAACCTTCTTGAATAATTTGATTTGCAGCTTGTAAAGTCCTAGGCTCTGAACCTTCGGGTAAAACAATACGTTTCTTTTGTTTTCTTGCTTTTTCTTTAATTTTTTCTAATAAATCCATCTTTTTATGCTTTATATAATTCGTAAAAATAACATTATTGTAAAATAGTTTTTAAAATAAAGCTAAATTATTTTATTTTATACTGATTTTTATCAGTTCTTTATCATTTAAAAATCCTGTCAAATTATCTCCGATTTCAACTTTGCCCACACCTTCAGGGGTTCCCGTATATATTAAGTCCCCTATTTTTAAGGTCATATACTGTGAAACATAAGAAATTATTTTATCAAAAGAGAAAATCATTTCCGAGACTGATGCTTTTTGAACCACTTCATTGTTTTTTAAAAGATGGAAATTAATTTTTCCGACTTCTAATTTATCTACTGGTATAAAATCTCCGATAGCAGCAGATGAATCAAATGCTTTTGAAATTTCCCAAGGTAACCCTTTTTCCTTACATTTTTGCTGAATATCTCTTGCAGTAAAATCAATTCCCAAACTTACTTCATCATAATAATCACGGGCAAATTTTTCTTGTATGTGTTTTCCAAGTCGGTTAATTTTCAGAACAACTTCCAATTCATAATGAATATCATTTGAAAAATCGGGGATATAAAAATCATTTCCATTTCTTAATAAAGCCGACTCCGGTTTCAAGAAAAACACTGGATTGTCAGGATATGGTGAGTTTAATTCCTTTATATGATTTTTAAAATTTCTCCCTATACAAATGATTTTCATCAACCAAATTATTTGTCCATCGGTAATTGATCCTTAAAAATAGGCGGCTTTACCAATTCTGCTTTAAGTTTTTTGTTTCTTACCTCTATATATATTTCTGTTCCTTCTTTCCAGTATCCTTGATCCAGGTAAGCCATTCCTATTCCGACTTTCATCATTGGGGACATTGTTCCGGAAGTAACAATTCCAATTTCGTTTTGATTTTCATCAAATATTTTATAATCTTTACGGGGAATTCCTCTGTCAATCATTACAAAACATTTAAGTCTTTTATTTGGTCCCTCGTTTTTAAGATTTTCGTGATATTCTCTATGTATAAAATTATTGCCTTCAACAAATTTTGTAACCCATCCTAATCCTGCTTCAATCGGAGATGTCGTTTCGTTAATATCGTTGCCGTACAAACAAAATCCCATTTCTAATCTTAAAGTGTCTCTTGCTCCAAGTCCTACGGGTTTAAGTCCGAATTCTTTTCCCGCCTCTAAAATTGCCGTATAAAGTTTATCTGCATCTTTATTATCCGCATAAATTTCGTAACCTCCTGCTCCCGTATAACCTGTTGTAGAAAATATAACTTCGTCAATGCCCGCAAAATTGATTTTTTTCACGCTAAACATTTCCATATCAATTACATTTTCGTTTGTAAGTTTTTGTATAGCTTTAAGTGCATACGGACCTTGAACAGCAACCTGACAAATATCGTCGGAAATATTTTTCAACTCCTCTCCTATTCCTAATCCAATATTTTGCGCATGTTTTTTGCACCATTCCCAGTCTTTATCAATATTTGCGGCATTAACTACCAGCAGATAATTATTTTCATCAAATCTGTACACCAGCAAATCATCAACAATTCCTCCTTTGTCATTAGGAAAACAAGTATATTGTACTTTACCGTCAGTCAAGTCTGCCACATTATTTGATGTGAGCTTTTGAACAAACTCAAATGCTTTGGGACCTTTTACCCAAAATTCTCCCATGTGCGAAACATCAAAAAGTCCGATTTTTTCGCGACAAGTTATATGTTCATCATTAATCCCGCTAAATTCAACAGGCATATTATAACCTGTAAACGGAACCATTTTAGCCCCCATTTCAATGTGATACTTTGTAAATGCTGTATTTTTCATAATTTATATATTTAAAATTTTTAAAAGATAGTGAACAAATATAATATTTTAATTTAATATTATTCAATTTTCTTCTCAAAAATTGCAAGATGATTATTCGATTGAGACTGATAAGAATATAAATGTTCACCCCAAACGAAATTACTTTTATCGGAAAAAATATCCATTAATGCTATAAGGTTATAGTTTTTTTCAACAAATTTTTCACTCCATTCGAAAATTGTTTTTGGAGCATCCGGCTGGACAAGCCATGAGGTATTAATATTTACATATATAATAAACTTTGGAAATGCTTCTTCAATTTCATCTATCATTAATTGTTGCATTTCATTACTGTAAGGATGTTTTCTGACAAGGTCGTATGTGTACATAAAACCTGTTGCACTTTTCAATCCCGAATAGTAAAGTATTTGTGCTTCAGAACCCAGTACTGCAAGTTTATCATTTTTAGATGCTCTGCTTTTCAGAAATTGACCGATTTTTTGTGAATCAGCAAAGGGATTACCCCGATATATTTCGCGAGACAAACTATCCGTATCTTTAATAAAATAATAATCTTCATGTTTTTTAACATACGATACGGCAATAATCAAAAAAACGAGCATTAAACCCTGTCTAATGTTTTTAATTTTAATCTTTTCCGAAACAAAATAAAACAAATAAGCTAATGCAACAGAAACTGCAGGTAAGAAAGTTATAAAATAATGATTTCTGAAATAATACCCGGGGACTACCGTAAGAAACGAAAATATAAAAAACATTATAAAAAGAATTCTGTTATCCCTGTTATAAGCTTTGAAAAAAGAAGCAATAAAACCAAACCCTGTTAGATACCACAATAATTTATACGGCTCAATAACAATTGGAAACATTATATTAAAAATATTAAGTCCCTCTTTAAAACCAAAAGCCGAACCATAATTGCGGGGATATATATAATTCCATTTCCAAAACTGTTCAAATTCTCCTGTAATTACAGTAATCACAATAACAAGCAAAAACGGAATTACTATTCCTGCAAATAATAATGATGAATTAATAAAAAATGGTAAAATATTTTTAAATTTCTCTTTTATAAGTATGTACAACAAAAACAAAAACGGAATCGGAAATAAAAACACTGCAGGTTGTTTCATCAAAAATGTAATGCCAAGCAATAATCCGCCGGCAAAAAACAACAGGTATTTTTTATTGGAATAAGCCAGTAAAAACACATAAAAACCTGCAAAAGCAAATAAATTAATAAAATGAGTGGCATGTGCAGCATTGCCTAAAACGCTGCTGTGAGTCGAAAGCAATGCATAGCTTACAGTTGCTATAATTGCAATGTATGAATTAAAAACTTGCTTTACAAACAAATATAAAAGAATTATACTTGCAATGCTTACAAATAATAATCCGAACTTAACTGCAAAAATTGTTTTACCGAATAATAATATAAAAAAGGCATAAACATACGAAACTCCCGGTATCTTGTAATTGTATGCTTCAAACGGTGAATGTCCGTCAATAATTAATGTGGCAATATATGCAAATTCCCCTTCATCTCTTTCAAGTGGCATATCCGAAAACCTGAGCCTGACAAAAAGTACAAACAAAATTACTATTGCAATAATTAAAAATTCCCAGGGTATTATCTGTGATAATTTATTTTTTCCGTTAGTATTCATTTGAAATTTCAGTTTATATATTTT
>SLSH01000159.1 GCA_007130555.1 Bacteroidales bacterium | reverse complement strand
TTATATATATTTTATATATTTTTGGCTTTAAATTAATAATAAATTAAATTTTTTTATTATGCCGCAAATATCAAAGAAAGGACAAATGATGCCTGCTTCTCCTATAAGGAAATTAGTACCTTATGCAGAAGCGGCAAAAAGCAGAGGGCTTAAAATTTATCATTTAAATATTGGTCAGCCGGATATAAAAACACCTGAAGTTGCATTACAGGCAATTAAAAATATGAGTGACGAAGTTATTGCCTACGGACATTCGGCAGGCAATATTGGGTACCGAAAAAAACTGGCTGAGGACTTCGGGAAGTTTGATATTGAAGTTGATGAAAACGAAATAATTGTAACTACCGGAGGTTCAGAGGCAATTACAATTGCATTTATGTCAACTATGGACGAAGGAGACGAAGTAATTGCTCCCGAGCCGTTTTACGCAAATTATAATGGCTTTGCAATATCTTCGGGAGTTATTGTTAAACCAATTACATCAAAAATAGAAGACGACTTTGCATTACCGCCCATAGAAGAGTTTGAAAAATTAATTACTCCTAAAACCAAAGGTGTTGTAATTTGTAATCCCAATAATCCCACAGGATATTTATATTCGGAAGAAGAATTAAATACTCTTGCAAAAATTATTAAAAAGCATGATTTGTTTTTGTTTTCAGATGAAGTTTACAGAGATTTTTGTTATGACGGAAATAAACATTTTTCGGTAATGAATTTAAAGGGTTTGGAACAAAATGTTATTATGATGGACTCTGTTTCAAAACGTTTTAGTATGTGCGGAGCAAGAGTAGGATGTATTGTCTCTAAAAATAAGGACATAATGGCTACAGCAATGAAATTTGCACAAGCACGGCTTTGTCCCCCTGCTTTAGGTCAGATAGCATCCGAAGCGGCATTAGATACTCCAAAAGAATATTTTGATTCCGTTTATAAAGAATATATTGCAAGAAGAGATTTTATGGTTGAAGAATTAAATAAAATCGAAGGAGTCCTTTGTCCAAAACCCAAAGGAGCTTTTTATTCAACCGTAAGATTGCCTGTTGATGATTCGGATAAATTTGCACAGTGGATACTGGAAGAATTTAATTATGAAAATCAAACCGTAATGATGGCTCCTGCTTCGGGATTTTATAATACTCCGGGATTAGGAAAAAATGAAGTCAGAATAGCGTATGTGCTTAAAATAGAAGATTTAAAAAATGCCATTATTACTTTGAAAAAAGCATTAGAAGTTTATCCGGGCAGAACGATATAATAATATTTTTTCTGAATATTCCGTATCCTTTTCTATAAATCTTATAATATAAACACCTTCTTCCAAACCGGAGATATCAATTTTAATATTATCAGAATCAGGGATTATTGTTTTCATTATAATTCCTGACAGATTTATAATTTCAATTTTATCGGCAATACTATTATTGGATTTAATGTATAAATATTGTTCGGCAGGATTAGGGTATATTATATAATTATTTTCGTTTATAATTTTTATATCAGTTATCCATTCTATCAAAAAATCCTGAGTTGCCATACATATAAAAGTATCCTCGACCATTACCGAATAATCTCCGGGCAATAAATTTTCAACAGATTCTCCTGTGTCCGTAGTTGACCATATAACAGTAAAAGGATGATTGCCTTCGATAATATCAACACTTGCAGCCCCGTCATCAACGAATTCTCCTGATGCATGAATTGTGTTTACCGTAAAAACGGGAGTTTTTCCTATTTGAATATAATCAATACGTTCAAGAGTATCATTGTCCTCATTGTTGGATACGGTTAAACTGACAGTATAAAATCCCTGACTTGTGTACGTATGAGCAGGATTTTGTTCGGTTGATTCATTACCGTCTCCAAAATCCCATACCCAACTTGTCGGATAATTTATGCTTAAATCTGTAAATTGTACGCTTAATTCATCGCAAGCCTTTGTTGTATCTGCTTCAAAATTTGCTACGGGAGGCATGGGAAGAACCGGAATTATATTTTCGTCAATCACAGGTATTCTGTCTTGTTTTGTTCCGACAATATTCAAAGGTTCATCCGACAGAGTTTCAAAATTCAATGTAACACTGTTTTCGTTTCCGCTCCATTTAGCATCCAGCAGTTTTCCGTTTCGGGATATTGCAATATAAGCGTATGGCTCTGTATTGACGGTAAGACTTGTACTTCCGATGACAGGAGTAAAATAAGTCATTTCAAGTTGTTCCGGTTTTCGGTTGTATGGTACTAATGATGGGTCTCCTGATAAGTGATAAATTTCCCAGTAATATTTTTTATATGATGACGAACTTGCCTGCACTTCCATATTTCCTCTGATATTTATTTGTGCTCCGCTATAATACCAGTCTTCATAAGGTTCTTCGTGTGTATGCCATATTCCGTCATAAATTCCTAATCCTGTATTATCATAATTATGGTTTTTTACATTTGCGGTTGTAATGCCTATGCTTGTTAATCCTATTCCCCAGTAAACATCCTCTGTCCAGTATGAGTCGTTTGAAGCTCCTATGTAGCCAACGGCTCCCGCATCAGCAGTATATAATAATATTTCTCCAAAAGCATCATTAGCATTAAATCTCATAGATTGACAACAATTACCGATCATAAACGGATATTCATCTTTATTATCAAAATTATTTATATGTGTATTGTTTACCAAAGGATCTCCCCATCTGTCCCATAAACAGTGAGCAGAATAATTTGCAAAACCAATTCCTTCGGCAAATCTACTTCTGACACTTGCCGATGCTTCCGCAGAATTGCTTTGAGTAAACATTACATGTTCAGGTCCGTCAGATAAAGAGTAATAATAAGCAAAAACCTCTTCATATCCGCTTTCTGTATTATAGTAATTATCAACGGCATAATAAATAGTAGCGTCCCCGTGTGAACTTGCATAAAAATTATCAGTGCCTGCAATTAGCATTGCTCTGTCAAGAAAATCACCACTAGGGAAAGTGTATTTTTCGTAAGGAATTATTTTATCCAGTGCATTTTGTAATTGTTGTGTTGATGTTGCAGAAATTCTGCCGTAATACATATCGGGAAAATAGTCATCTTCACCGTCAAAGCAGACAAAATATAAATCCGTTACATGATTACTTGAAGGCGTCGTTGCGGTTGAAGCAAAAGCAGGAATACTATAATTCCCGGTATGATCTCCTATTATCAATAGATACAGAGGAGCAGGATCTTCAGGTGTTGCTACATCATACAGATTTTGCAGATATTCTTGTATTTCAGTATTTGTAGAACCTGTTTCATCTGTATATGCTTCAATAACATTAAAGCCTTTCATTGTTTTCCATTCTACAAAAGGCTCTAATGTGCTTTCAAAAACCGGATTAGCAACTATAACGTACTTTACAGGAGCAGTATAATTTGATAATCCGTCTTTTGTTGAAGCAGGAGGTTTATAATTTATTAATTTATTATGAGTCCCCTGAAATTGCGGAATAAACTGTTTTGCTTTTTCGGTTTCGGTAAGAAGCAGGTCTGCTCCGTCAAAATGGATTTCAAAGTCTAAATCATTATAAACAATTAAAGTATTTTCAACCGGATTATAATGATAAGGTCTGATTTCAATTCTGCCAATTCTGACTCCTCTCATTATTCCGTAAATCTCGGATTTTATCAAATCGTTTTTTTCAAAAGTATTGGTATTATAATAATCTGAATTTTTGATAAAAACAATATCTTCGGGTGGCGTACTTTTAGAATAAGACGGTTGAACAGGCATAATAATATCTAAGCCGTAGTCATTAAGATTTATAACTTCTTCGTTATAACTATTAATAATTATTTTAATTTCTGCCTTATGAGGAACCTCAATTAATCTGCTGAAGATAGGCAAACCCGCTTCTCCAATATTTGAAGGTGCAGTAGTTCCTTCAATACTTAAAACAGAATATGACCCATATTCGTTAGTGTATTTCTGAGCATGTATTTTTTTTAAAGATGTTTTAATTCTCAGGGAGTAATCACTTTTAACTTCTGTTTTGAAATGATTTTTTGATTGTGATAGCGGAATAATTTGAGAATTTTGTGGAAATACAAAAAAAACTGATAATGATAATATAACAAAAGATGTAATAAAACGATACATATATTTATATTTAATTCAAAGCTTTCAAAGATAATAAAAAGACTTAAATTAAAAAATAAGGTTGCTTAAATGATTTACTAAAGTTTCGCACTTATTTATTTTGTTGTTATTAAACTCTTAAATGCTTATAAAATAATTAAACTGTTCCGACATAAAAAAAGTAATTGCCCGTCCGGCATGAGGACAAGAATAAATACAAAATTTTATTACGGAAGTAAAAAATATGGGTATAATCGTGTTTTATGGAAGACGAAAAACATAATCATCTGATAGTCAACGACATAAGACGCTTGATGTATCTGCGAAACTTCAGTGATTTATAATGAAAACTTCTATTATCTATTTTTCTAAAATTAATTTATGCACAGATGTTTCATTATTATTTATCAGTTTTATTAAGTATATGCCGGAGGTCAGATTACTTACATCAAAAGTAAAATCGTTGTTGTCCGGAGTAATCGTAAGGACAGTTTCTCCTGTAATACTCAGCACTAGGATTCTATTTAGTGATGATATTTTTTTCGATTTAATACTAACTGTTCCATTGGTAGGATTCGGATATATAATAAAGTCAGAGATTTTTTTTGTTTCATATATTGTTGGTGTACCGAGAATTGCTTCAACTTTAAAATTATCAAAATAAAATCCGTCTCCGGTAACATATCCGTCAGAAACAAGTTTAAAACGGAATAATACTTCTTCTCCGAGCCAATTGTCAAGATCAATTACTTGAGGTGTCCAATATCTATATACTCCTTCATATATAGGTTGTCCTAAATCCTGATATGATGTTCCCGGAACAGTATGATTTCCACATAATGCCGTCCATGTAACACCATTATCTGCAGAAATTGATAATTGTACATAATCGTAATCATTTTCAATCTCCCATTTTGCGTCAAATGTAAGTCTTGCAGTAGCTGTTCCTGAGAGGTCAACAGGATTTACGGTAGTTATGGTTAAATTTGTATTGTTAGCATAATTTCCCGAAGGAGAACTTGCTATGGACGAGGGAGGAGAAACATACTGAGAAGTTGAAAGTCCCCAGTTGCCTGTCCAGTTATCTAAAGATGAACAATCATCAGCCATCAGCAACACAGGTTCACCGTATATTTTTCTTATAGTATCATATCTTGAGAAATATCCATTATTAATTTCAACAATATATGCAATTTCATGCCCGGGATTAATACCTGATACTATATCGAAACTAATTGAATCTTTAATAATTTCATGTAGTTCCATATCCGAAAATAATTTAGGAGTACCACAATTAACTACATTTTTAAGTGGATGTAAAGTAATACTGAATTCACAGCCTTCTTCAGCTCCAAGTCTTTGAATATCAAATACAAATTCC